>QMZZ01000064.1 GCA_003663445.1 Candidatus Aenigmatarchaeota archaeon
TTTCTGCAGATCTGCTTCTCTGCCTTGCACCAGGACTCGAATTTGTACTCACCCTGAGCAAGATTTGTGGAATTGCAGTAACCCCATGGACACACCCATTGTGTATCGTTCTCGATACAGGTGCAGGTGATCCCCTCGTCTATCTCACCATCACAGTCATTATCGTAACCGTCGCATATTTCCTGAGCGGGGCTTGTCCCGTTACATGCACCCCATGTATAGTTTGCCGTACACACCTGGTAACCCTGGGTGCAGATGGTTTGAGGATAAGTATCGTTTTTGCAGATCTCTCCCAAACAGCACGGTCTTGTCTCGTTCGGGAAGCAGGGGACGACATTGAAGGTTGCGGTATAGTAAAGCTTGTGACCGCTTTGGTCCTCCACCGTTATCGTGAACTCCTGATCTCTTCCTTCTTCCGGATTCTCGAGAAGCCAGGTAAGGTTCCAGACTTCGTCTGAAACCTCTGTTTTATTTTCCAAGGAAAGATTTCCGCTTTCAGCAGTAGCTGTTACGTTCTTTATTTTTACCGTTGTATTGACAAGGGCGTGAATAGTGAGGCTCTCTCCTATTTTCACGGTCTGGTTCGGCTCAAAGGTCACTACAGCCAAAAGCTCCCCGGCAACATAAACCTCCTTTATCTCTGACCACTCTCCGGTGTTCCCTGCCTTGTCTGTTGCCCTTACCCTGAAATACCATGTCTCTCCTGGATTGGCTGAAAAGTTTGCCTCTGTTTCATTGGTCACCAGCCAGGTGGACCAGGTTTCGTTATCAGAGCTGTTCTGAACCTCGAATTTCTCTATCCCTGATCCGCTATCCTGGCCAGACCAAGCCACCAGGAACTTTCCATCCTGTAAAGCTACTGAATCGCTTTCTGGCTTGGTTATGGTAGCATTTGGCGGCTGATGATCGACCAGGACGGAGAGGCTGCTGGACCAAACTCCTTCCACCCCCCTGTCCGTAATAACTTTACATTTTATATCCTTGTAAAACTCCCCGTCCTTGATTCCTGTGAAAGTATAAAAATATTCATCAGATTTGATGTCGAAAATCTCCTGCCTCGACCAGTTTCCTGTTTCATTTTGATAAGTCCAGTTCAGGATATGTTTCGTAACATTTTCCTCTTCAGCTAAGTTCCTTACCTTCCATTTTATCTTAAAGCTCTGTTTGTTGGTATAGACCTGGCCTGAAAGCTTGTCCGAAGGCGTGAGGTTCACAGTCTCGCTGAACTCGCACATTGGTAGTTCGTTCGTTAATGTTATCGTTATTTTTTTCCTATTCTCAGAATTCCCTGCATAGTCCTCAGATTTATAATAAATATTGAAGTTTTTCGTGCATTTCTCGCAATCGAGCTCGAGTGTTATTCCCTCATCTGGGTCGTAAACTTGGTTCGGTTCTCCACAATCACACTCCGCAGTTCCTGTATAAGAGCAGTAGCAGTAATAAGTAACTTTGCATCCGGATTCGGAATCTTCGCACTGGAGATGCGCCGTTAAGGGTGAACCGTAGGTTCCTCCATGGGTTATGCCGATTGCAGATGTTTGTGGTGGGCTGAGATCAGGATCGATCTTGCAACAGACATTTACAGGATAGTATCCTGGTTCTGCCAGATGGGCATTCGTGAAATTGGATAAGGAAACTATCGGGGTGAAATCCTTCGGACATTGACCCTCAACAGCGGTACAGTTGACGGCTCCTGTATAGTTCCCTGACACGATGCTTATATAGATGGGTATTTCATATTCGGAGCAGCCGAAACATGCATGTGCATTCGTTTCGCTGGAAAGGTTGAGAACGATGTCATAATTATTTTTTATTTTCAAGTTTGACGAGGGCTCGGTTGTTCTGATCTCTATCCCTTCCACGCTTTCCTCACAGCATACTACATATTCATATTCACCCGAACCGCTGGCACCATGTGCATTAGTAAGATTGGAAAGATAAAGGAGAGGTATTCCAGTTTGACATCCTGTCGTTAAACTACAGGACCATGAAAAGACCGAAGGTAAGAGAATTATAATAGTGAAGAGGGTCAACAAGCTCTTTTGCATATTTATTTTTGTTTCGATTTCCTTTTAAATCTCACATCCTGTCAGGTTTGAGAGCTCCTGAAGCGTCAGGACACCGGTCAGGTTTCGGTCAGGCAGGACCCAGAATGGAACCTTTTCGATGCCGAGGTCTAGACAAAGGCTCAGGTTTTGATCACAGCTCCTGTAAATCCCTTCCAATCCTTCCCATCCACCCAAAAGCTCGATCTGAAGCAAAGTAGCATTTCTTGCCTCCTCTCCATACTGGGTCGAACCGTAAAAGCTTATATTCAGCTCTTGAAGGCATGAAAGGAAATGATTCCTGCTTTCCAGCCATCGGGTTAGCTGAGGCATGCTGACAGGGTTCTGGACAAGCCTTCCGTCCTGAGTGAGCCAGTAAACAGCCATTCCGTCAGGATGCTGAACTATTGCCTGAAAGAGTGAGCCGTTCGGCAGGATAGCCAGGACCTTTCCAGGTCTGCCCTCTGCAGAGAGAAGTTCCTCGAGCTGACTGGAAAGCTGGTAACGAAGCAAAAGTGGGTAAATCTGAAAAGCCAGGAAGCACACAAGGATGCCTAGAAAAAAGCTGAGGACTAACTTTTTCATTTAAGGCAGGGGGATGATGGTTAGTTCTAAATAGTCTTCACAGTCTGTCCAAATATGGACATCTGCATTTTGATTTGACTTTCTCCATTTTAATTCTAGTTTATAGGTTTCTCCAGGTGTAAGGCCTTCAAAAACTTTTTGATGTGAGATAGCGAAAGTATGTTTTTGTATATAGCTTTCTGCTAAACCACCAACAAAATTACAAATATAGTTCTTTGCCGCCTCTGCATTTTGAAATATCTCTCCATTTTTGCTAATGGTATAATTAAAAATCACCCAAGAGGCTTGATTATATGACACATCCATATGAACAGCTCCGTTCATAATTACCAAGATTTTTCCAGATAGTGGAGCCGTGAAATCCAGACTCAGAAGAGTTTCGAAACTTGTAGTTGCATTATAACGAGTGTTTTCGGCTGTTTCAGTATGATAAATCCTGAAATCCCTTGCCACTATTTCAGACGTGCTTACGAGTCCGTCAACCTTGAGGTCTCCTCGTATCCTTACAGGATTTCCGAATATATTCAAAGGTAGTTTTGCACGGTTTGTGGAGTTATATGTACCTATTTCGCCCCAGTTATAATACGGATTGAATTTGACGTAAATGTATGTGTGAGTATCATTCGGGTTTAACCACATAGTCTCTGGCCAATCACCGACTTCAGTCTTCATATAGTAATTTTTTCCACCGGTTACCTTGAGGGAATAGGCAATTAAACTATGGCTTCCCAGATCAAGGTCTTGATCTATCTGAATCTGGCTTAAGGGATGCCAGGGTTTGCTGGTGTCAACGGCAAGGGCTGACCAAAGAAAGGCTAAGGAGAGGACAAGAAGGGTTGCTAGGGAAAAGAAGATGATTTCTGATTTTTCGAGGTGGATTTGCATATTTTAAATTTGTTTTTGGGTCTTTATAACTTTTAGGCAGGTGTCAAAATCCAGCTGGAACTCTTTTCCTGTTTCCATATTCCTCAGCTTATACCTGCCTTTTTTGATCTCTTCAGGTCCGAGGAAGAGGGTCCAGGGTATTCCGAGCTTGTCCGCATACTCGAGCTGCTTGCTCAAAGGCCTGAATTTCAGGTCAAGCTCGCACGGGATCCCGGCTCTTCTAAATTTCTGGCAAATTTCAACAGCCTTTGACCTCAGTTCAGGCTTGACCAAGCAAA
>QMZZ01000065.1 GCA_003663445.1 Candidatus Aenigmatarchaeota archaeon
GGATATCGACCTTTCGCTTCGATTTCTTCGGACATGGAGAAAGCGATGGCAGGCTTGAGGACCTTACGATCTCGGAAGCCGTGGATGATGTCATGAACGCCGTGTTGTTTCTGAAAGGAAGGGGATATTCGAAGGTAGGTCTTTTCGGCTCGAGTTTTGGCGGGTTGGCAGCCCTGATCTCGGCGAGCAGGATTCAAGACCTGCTTTTCCTCACCCTGAAGTCGCCTGTGTCGGATTTCAGAGAGCTTGCTCCAGAGCTGGCTATAAGGGATTCTGAAAATAATGCTTATGAGATTGCTGAAAAAATAGGATGTCCTGTCCTGATCGTTCATGGTGATGCCGATGATGTCGTTCCTGTCGAGCAGAGTATGAAGCTTGAAAAGCTTATCAAGAACTGCAGGTTGGAGATTATAAGAGGTGCTAATCACGATTACAGCAGGGAAGAGGACTTTGAAAGGATGATAAAGCTGATTTCCGAATTTATCATAAAAACCTTTAAAGCCCCGGGAGGGACTTGAACCCTCAACCCCTTGCTTACGAGGCAAGTGCTCTGCCAATTGAGCTACCGGGGCAATATAATTATTTGATAAATACAAAATATAATGGTGAGGGAATTAAAAGAGGCAAGCTTCTGGAAGCCCCTGCCAGGGAACAGGGTCAGATGCGAGCTCTGTCCGAGAGGTTGCCAGATCCCTGAAAACGGATGGGGATTCTGCAGGACCAGACAGAACCTTAAGGGAAAGCTCTATACAGCTGTATACGGGCTCGTTTGCGCCATAAATCCGGATCCTATCGAGAAAAAACCGATCTTTCATTTCGCCCCTGGCTCTCTTTCGCTTTCCTTCTCAACGACAGGGTGCAACCTGAGATGCCGGTTCTGTCAGAATTTCGAGATCTCCCAATCAGAACCCTTTGGTCAGGAGATGCCCCCGGAACGTATAGTCGAACTGGCTGTCGAGAAGGAGATCCCGGGAATTGCCTATACCTATACAGAGCCGACGGTCTTTTTCGAGTTCGCCCTTGACACGATGAAGCTGGCAAAAAAAGAAAAGCTCTATAATGTTTGGGTCTCGAACGGCTTCACCTCCCCAGAAGCGATCAAAAGGGCAGGGAGATACTTGGACGCGATAAACGTTGACCTTAAGGGAGACCTGAAGTTCTACCAGGAGCTTTGCGGAATTCCATCAGAAAAACCTGTTTATAGGGCTCTGAAAGCGTGGAGGGAGGAGGGGGTTTGGATAGAGCTGACGAACCTGCTCATTCCGGGATGGAACGATGGAGATCAGCAGATAAGGAAGCTGGTCGGATGGATAAAGCGAAACCTCGGCCCTGACACACCCCTTCACTTTTCCAGGTTCTTCCCCTACTATCTCATGCAGGACCATCAGCCCACACCCTTTGAGCGCCTCGATTCTGCTTACAGGATAGCCAGGGATCTCGGGATGAAATGGGTTTATGTCGGAAACGTCCCTGGACATCAGGCAGAATCCACCTACTGCCCTGAATGTGGCAATTTATTAATCGAAAGAACAGGTTATATAACAAGGGTGGTTTCGACCAGGTGCGAATGCGGGGTCAAACTGCCTTTGAGGGGTAGGAAATGGATGAGAAGAAGCTCTTGAAGGAGGGATGGATAAAGGCCCTGTTCAGGATAGAGGTCCTGGCTACCTCAGCCCAGGCAGCAAAGTCGGCTTTGGAAAAGCACGTTGAGAAGCTCGAAAAGGAAAAGGACGCTTTTCTGGTGAAAAAGGATTTCGGTGAGCTCAGAGAGGTCGAGAATCCGTTACCCAGGATAAGAAAGGGATGGTCCTATATCGTTGAGCTCGAGCTTCTGGCAAGATCTTTCGAAAAGCTGATATCCCTCGTCATCTCCTATGGCCCTTCCTCGATCGAACTTCTCGAGCCAGAAAAGCTTGAGATAAAGCTTCCGGAAGCTCAGGCGATCCTGAACTCCCTGGCAGAACTCATTCACCGGTTTGCGGCAGCAGGTCTTGGCGGGATCCTGATATCGGCTTGATCAATAATTCGAATTGAACCTGCTCCACCATTCCTTATAATCTTCCAGGACCCTGTCGAGAGGTCTTGCGTCGAAGAATTTTTTCGGAAGAACGGCATTGGCAAAGGCCATATAGACCTCCTCGATTATTTCCTTCAGATCTCCCGGAAGCCCTTTCGGTTCTGACCTGCAGAAAAGCCTCCAGTCCTTCACGCCCCTCTTTTCTGCCAGCTCCTTTGCCCTCGTCACATCCTGGTACCATGGGGTCCTTTTGTAATGCTGTCTCGCGATCTCCTTGCTCACAGGAATCCCCTGATAGCTGAACCTGCACTCGTCGGGAGTTCCGAAAACATCGACCAGCATAAGATTCCTGTCGGGATCGAAGGCAAATTCGAGCTTTCCGTCCTCGTTATACAATCCGGCATCCTTGACCCTTTCGCTAACCAGTCCGTTCGCACCCAGCGTTATCTGTTTGATCTGCTCAACTTCCCTGTCAGTTAGCTTCACCAGCTCCTTTGCTTCCTCCCAGCTTATGTATCTGTCGCTCTCCTCGAGCTTTGTCGAAACCTCTATTATCGGCCTTTCGAGCCTCTCTCCTTCCTTCGGGTAGTGATCGAGCCCTAAATCCTCTGGCTTTACCTGGCCCCTCTCCAGTCTTTTGAAGATGCTCGAACCAGCAGGAAGACCGTTGCGGTAGATGATCTCGAGGGGGATGAGAAAGTTTGCCATCCCGGGCCTGTAGCCGTAACAGTACCTTCCTTCCCTGAATTTCGGCTTTATCACCCTCACGAGCCTCACCTGCATCCTGTTCACAGGCTCCTCGAGCTGGTCAAAGCTGACGGTTTTGTCCTTGCAAAGGAAGCCCATGAAATGGGTCTGGATCCCGAGCTTTTCGGCTTCCTCCAGAAAGTATCCACCTACAAGGCAGAGGACATTTCCCTTGTTCTCGAGCCTGTCCGGCATCTCTCCCCAGTCGAAAACCGAATACCTGTCGGAAAAGGTGAAAATCCCGATCCCTGTCTCCCCTTCCTCAGGGCTTTTTATGATTTCCAGGTCCTTTACACTGCCCATTTTTTGAAATTAAAGGAAAAATTTAAATTACTTCCGCCCCAGAATGCCGTACTCGCAGAGAAACCCGGACTGGTACTCCCTTAGGATCTTCAACCCGTTCCTGCGGAAAAGTTCCCTCAGCTCTTCAGGTGTTAGGGGCTCTTCATCCCATATCCACTTGCCGAGCTTCTGATAAACGAGCTTGAAAATCCTGTACCTCAGGCTCCTGACAGGGACAAAGATCAGGACGTATCCTCCCTTCCTGCAGAGCTGGACATGCTTCCTGAAAGCTCTTTCCCTGTCCTTTCCGAAGAAGTGTTCTAAAAGCCCCTCTGAATGGACGAGATCGAACCTGTTTTTCAGCCTGAGCTTGAGGATGTCCTGCTGAAGAAACCTTGCAGGAAATCCCTTCAGCACCCTTTTGCTTATCCTGATCGCTGCAGGGCAGGAATCGACGAGCAGGATTTCGGCGGGTTTGAAGACCTTGGCGAGCTCGAGCGTGTTTCTTCCTGAACCAGAACCGAGCTCAGCTATCCTGCCACCCCTAAGGTCTATACCCTCAAGGAGCTTTCTGTAACCCCTCCTGATCTGCCTGAACCAA
>QMZZ01000066.1 GCA_003663445.1 Candidatus Aenigmatarchaeota archaeon
GATGTGACGGATTCAAAAGGATTCCATACAGCTAGGATGGAGCCTAAAAGAAGGGCGGAAAATATCCAGGGGACCCTTATTTTCTCGATAATCCTGCCTAAAAGAAACGTGAAAAGGAACATCAAACTCAAGAACAGGAAAAGATTCAGCATATTTTATTTTAAAGCAAGCAGCTAAAAAACGCCCTGGCCGGGATTTGAACCCGGGTCAGGGGAGTGACAGTCCCCTATGCTAGGCCGCTACACCACCAGGGCACGGCTTCTGATATTGATTTTGTTTTTATTATTTAAAGATTTTTTAAGAAAGCACCAAAATAAATTTTTAAATTCTTTTCTCGAATATTTAATCGGGCGGCCAAAGCGGGGAGGTTCACCCGTTCCCATTTCGAACACGGAAGTTAAACTCCCCCGCGTACTGGCGTGTACTGCCTTCGGGCGGGAAAGCCAGCACGCTGCCCACTTTTTACTTTCCAACTTCGTAAAGCGTTTCCAAAAACTTCTTGCACCACTTGTTAACATCGACTTCCCGCTCAACAAAGTCAATAAGTCTGTCAGAAATGTTGCCTGAGGGTTTGGATATCCTTTTTGCCGATTCCTTTTTTCTGAAAGGGTCTATTCTTATGATCCCATCCTCCCGCCCGTAATCCTCAAGCAACTTGGATGCTCCGCATCTACCCAGCACGAGCTTTCCCCTCCCTTCTTCTGGGCGATATTTCTTTGAATATATAGCTTCAAACGCGACCAGGTTCATCCCGTCCTCTAGGCTCGTGACAAGAACCACATCGGCATCCCTCAAAAGCTTGTAATTTTCTGGAAAAGGTATATGTTCGACACGGTAAATGACAGGCTCATATCCGAGTTTGGGCTTGAACCTTCGATTGATCTCCTTTACCTTTTCCGATGCCTTTTTCTGGAGCTCCCTGTAACCCTTTGCCTCGGTTCTCGACCTTGGCGAAAACCCTATGTACTGCAACCTTTCACCTAAATCCAGCAAGGTTTCCAGGATCTCAAGTCTTTCAAGAATCCCCTTTGTATAATCCAGCCTGTCAACCCCTGCATAGATCTTTATCCCTTTCTTTTTTCTTCTTTCAATCACTTTTTTCAGATCAAAGTCCGGTTTCTTATAGCTTATATCTTCTTCAAGCACCCTTTTCTCAAATCTTTCAAGATCTATACCTATCGGAAAGCTCCCGATCCAGCATCTTTTATTATGAAAATCGACACGATAAAGATCCTTCTCGGCTTTTATCCTGGCTTTAGGTAAGTAATGCTCAACAGCCGAAACAAAGTTTTCGACATATTCTGGAACATGAAAACCTAAAAGATCGTTGGCAAGCATCCCTGGTAAGATCTCCTTCCAAACCTCCCTTAGCTCCCTTTTCTTCCCTTTCAATCTCTTTGTTTTTCTCAGAACATCAGGAGAAAAGAATGGAATATGTATAAACTGACCAAGGGCTACCTTTTCCCCTAACCTTCTTTTCAGCATGCCCTTAACTTTTTCCGGCAGAAGCAGAAAATGATAATCCTGCACCCATATCGGCCTTTTCTCATGCAGGTACTCCTCGATCACGGCATTAGCAAAGGTCGTGTTCGCCATTTCGTAAAACCCGAAATCTCTTGAAGAATATTCGGGGACAGGAAAGCCTTTAGACCTGAGAATCTTCGGATAGGTTAGATGGAAAAGAGGCCAGAGGTAGCTGTTGCAGAAATTGAAATAATACCTTTTTATCGCCCTTTGTGACAGAAAGACCTTTTTCATATGAAAATGATAAGCATCGTCCTTATACTCTATTTTATGCTCACTATCGCATTTCTGAAAATCATACTCTCCACCAGCAAGACCCACCCAACTTGTTTTCCCGTCCTTTAGCAAACCGCTCATCGCCTGGACAAGTCCACCTATCCCTAATCTCGGTTTTTCCCCTTCTTTTTCAAAATTTATCGGGCTTCTATTAGCTACTATTATCAGTCCTTCCATATTCAGCTTTAACCGAAAATTTTAAAAATGGGAAATGTGGGAAAATTATTCTTCAGTCTTCCAGGGGTATTCGAATCCGTCAAAAACACTCGAAACCCAGATAAACCCTCCTAATTTCTCTCCCAGCTCTCTCATATGGGATGTGCAAGTATATCCGGAAACACTTTTATCGTAACTGAATATTTTATAGCTTGCGATACATCCGCAGATATAGCACCTTTCGAATCCCAATTCCCTTTCCATAACCAGAATGGACCCTAAAAATTTTAAAATTTTCTCTTTTTGACAATAATTACTGAAAAGTAACGAAAAATTTATAAATGAAAAAAATTAAAATTTAAATAGAAAAGAAATAGAAAAGAGGTGAGCCAATATGATAAGAATAAGTGCCTCCTGTCTGGCGAAAATAGAGATCGACGGAAAGTATCTGGTTGGATTGAATAAAAGAAGGTTTAAACACGGAAAAAAGGTATACACGCCTTTCGGCGGGGCTATCGAATTCTATGAATCGGCAAGGCCCTTTCTCGAAAGTTTGGGAGCCGTTTTCGAAAATGGGAATGATATCAGGATAGAAATTCCTGAAGAAAAAATACCTGAATTTGAAAGATGGTTCTATCAACGAAAAGACAGAGAAATATCCCCTTATCGCGAGCTCAGGGAGGAGCTTGTTGATGAAGAATATGCACTTCCTGATTTACCACCTAATGCCTTCGATTTCCGATATCTAAAAACCGTGAAAGAAAGGCATGTGACTGATAGACCGGGTCAGGAAGGTAAGCTAACCCAAAGGTATATGGAAATCTACCAAATAGATTTTGAACCGAAATACATAGAGATTTTAAGAAACTCTTTAGAAAAACCAGACACACGTCTGAGACTCGTCTCGGTGAAGGAGATTTTGGCAGGGATAACTGACGACGGGATACCGATCGGAACCAATTGCAGACCTTTAACCGATGGAAAAATTTGATGGGCCCGGAGGGATTTCCGTCCCTTTCGAACCCTCGACACCTCGGTTAAGAGCTTCACCCCATCATTTTTCAGCAAGCTCGGTCGAGTGCTCTACCAGGCTGAGCTACGGGCCCATCTTTAATTTTAGCTAATAAATATTATTCTAAACTAAATATAAACATGGAGAGGATACCAACAGGGATTCCTGGCCTTGACAAGCTCATTCAAGGAGGCTTTATTCCGGGTTCTGTCATCATGATAACAGGCTCTACAGGAACAGGAAAAACCATTTTCGGCTGCCAGTTTCTCTGGGCTGGCTTACAAAAGGGCGAACCAGGAATTTATCTGACCCTGGAAGAGCCCCCTGAAGATATCAAGCAAGACGCTCAGCAGTTCGGTTGGGATTTTTCGAAATACGAAAAAAAGGGAATCTTCAAGCTCGTATACATGGATCCTGTCAGGCTCGGTTCTGCAACAGTCGCTATAGCTAATTTGGTCAGTAGGTTTAAAGCGAAAAGATTGGTGATAGATTCCATATCGCTGATAGGTTTAGCGATAAAGGACCCGTCGCTCATCCGCAGGAGAATCTATAATC
>QMZZ01000067.1 GCA_003663445.1 Candidatus Aenigmatarchaeota archaeon
AGAGGCAAAGAAAGCAGGTATATGGAACCCCAAGCAAACCTACGGACCCAAGCTCGTTATCCTCGGAAAACGTATGATCCTCCCCCAGCTCGAGGAGGAATTGAAAAAGCTGAAGCCAGGTGAGGAGAAGCAGGTGGAGCTTAAGAACCCGTTCGGAGAGAGAAGACCCGAGCTTATAAAGATAATCTCACTTTCTCATTTCCTCAAGAACAAAATAAATCCGATCCCTGGAATGCCTATCGAGATCGAGGGGGTCCCTGCAAGGGTGCAGGCAGTTTCTGGAGGAAGGGTGAGGGTCGATTTCAACCACCCCCTTGCCGGAAAAACGGTCATCTACAGGTTGAAGGTGGTGAAGAAGCTCGAGAACCTGAAGGAAAAAGCAGAAGCCCTTATCAAGCACTTCGGTATTTCAGGAGAGGTCGTGATCCAGGATCAGAAGCCCTTGATAAAGCTTGAAAAGGAAATACCTGAAAAGCTGAAAAAGGCGATCCAGGACCTCCTACCTGAAGTGGGATTCACCACTAAAAAGGCATAAATTTAAAAAATTTACTCCCTATTTTTCTAATGAAATCAGTCGCGATCAGGCTCTTCACGTTAAGCATCTTCCTGACTGTTTATATAGTCCTTACCCTAACCTTCTGGATCGCCTGGACATCCCCTGAAAAAGCCGTGAAGGTAACGATAAACAGCTATAACGAGGCGGGCATTGAGCTCTTCCTGCTTTTAGGCAGTCTGGGACCTGTCCTTTACGGCACCCTTTGCTTTCTGAGCGATACCTTAAAAAACCTTGAGGTGAAAAAGCAAAAGGTTTAAAAATCTTAACATCATTTTTCTCTATTAGGAGGTAAAGATGGCAGAAGTAACGGTTGATGAGGGGGTTTTCAAATCAACAGAAGCCGATGAAGAGCTAAGGCGGATTCTGGAATCGAGAAAAGCCGAGATAAAGGTTGCAGGGATAGGAGGGGCTGGGAATAACACCATCTCCAGGCTGATGCAAGTCGGGATTGTCGGAGCAGAGACCGTTGCGATCAATACCGATGCTCAGGACCTGCTCTACACAGATGCTGACAGAAAGGTGCTGATAGGAAAGGAGATAACAGGAGGTCTCGGTGCCGGAGCTGACCCGAAGATAGGAATGGAGGCTGCAAAGGAGTCCAGGGAGGATATCAAGAGAGCCCTTGAGGGGGCTGATATGGTTTTCATTACCTGCGGTCTCGGTGGCGGGACAGGAACCGGAGCAAGCCCGATCGTGGCCGAGATAGCAAAGAAACTGGGCGCTCTGACGGTCGGTATCGTTACCCTGCCCTTTGCGATGGAGGGGGTCCAGAGGTCTAAAAACGCTCAAATGGGTCTGGAAAATCTCGAATCCCTGGTCGACACCCTTATCGTCATCCCGAACGACAAGCTTCTCGAAATCGTCCCTGATGTTTCGATCACAACAGCCTTCAAAATAGCCGATGAGGTTTTGGTGAACGGTGTTAAGGGCATTGCCGAGCTGATCACCAAGCCCGGTTTGGTGAACCTCGACTTTGCGGACATAAGGGCAGTGATGGGCTCTGGAGGGATAGCGATGATCGGAATGGGAGAGTCAGATACGGAGAACAGGGCGATCGAGTCGATCGAAAAGGCCTTGAACAACCCGTTGCTTGATGTGGATATCGAGGGAGCCACCGGCGCCCTGATAAACGTTTCAGGCGGTTCTGACATAACCATCAAGGAATGCCAGACGATAGTCCAGACAGTCGCATCCAGGATAGCCCCTGATGCAAAGATAATCTGGGGTGCTCAAATCATAAAGGAGCTCGGAGATACCATCCGTTCGATGATAATCGTGACAGGCGTCAAGTCTCCGCAGATCTTCGGTCCTGCAAAGTCCTACACCGAGGAAAGGAAGAAGGAAATCGAGAACATCCTGGGTGTTGAATTCATTAAATAAATTTAAACCCTTTCGACCATTTCTAAATAATTAAGGGATTACGCCTTTGAAAGACGGTCGGAAATCTTTTTAAAGCTTATTTTAATTATTTACCTATGAGTGATGAATTTGCACAAGAACTGCTCGAGATCCAGCTTAAGAAAAAGACCTCGAAATTCCCAGAGTACCCTCTCGAGTTTTCCAGACCCCTGGAGGAGCTGTATAAAGTAAGGAAAAACGGCGAGCTGATAGAAACCCCGGATGCCTATAAATCCCCTCTCGAGAACCTTCTCCAGCTAAGACCCGAGGAATTTGAAGGTTCGCTCAAAACCTATATCCAGAGAAGGCAGGAATTCGTTTATAAGATAAGGGATCTCCAGAAGAAGGGGCAGAAGATACCTGTTTACTCTGAAAACCTTGCAGAGGTCCTGGGGATGAAGGAAGAGCTTGCCAGGCTCAGAAGGATAGCAGAAGAAAGGCTTTACGACGAGATCGACTGGGGATTTTCAATAAGCAAATACCTCTCAGAGCTTCTGGAAAGGTTTTTCAAACCAGAAGCTGACGGGTTCTACACGCCCGAAGAACAGAATCCCTGGATAGACAAGTTCTATCTCGAACCGAAAAAGTTCATGCAGGTCCTTTCAGCCTTCATCGGAAGAGCGAGAAAGGCGAAAACCGAGAAAAAGGAAACGATAAGCTGGCAGGGCATCAAGCCATTCAGGGAAGCCATCCTCACGATCCCGAGGTTCCATCCTCAGGTGTATTTCGAACCCGAAATCTCAGCAGCTCGCTTCGAGTTTCTGAGAACAGAAGCCATAAAACTTCTCGAAAGCTTCCAGGGCATCCAGAACGGAAAGGACGAGTTCGAGTCCCTTATCCTGACCCTCGAACAACTCGGGTTCGAGAAGAGGTACGGGCAGGCAGAGTACTTCCTGAGAGAAAACAAGTACCTTGCGGAATACTCAAGAATAGCCCGAGAGCTTCTGGAGTACGGTCTAGGAGAAAAGTCGAAAGAGGATCTGCTCTCCGAGCTTTCGTCTCTGGATGAAAGGAGGCAGGAGGAATCCTTAAAGGGAAGGGTCCTGCTCGGAGGGAAAGCCGTTCCGATCTTCCTGTTTTTCAGCGAGGTTTCAGAATTCCTGAGAAAGGAGATTGAGTCGCTTCCTGAATACAAGCTCGAGATCCTCGACCTTCAGGATCAGGACCTGCCTGAGATCAAGCCAGAGGATTTGGAAGAAGTCTAGTCTACCCTCACGCCTTCAGCCCCAAGCTTCACCCTGAAGACCTGAAACTCATTTTCAAGCTTCTTTTGAAGCCCTGAAAGGTCAGGGGACCAGCAAACCACTATCCCGCCGCCTCCTGCTCCAGAAAGCTTCCCTGCCCCTCCAGCCTCCTCTGCAAGCCTGCACACCCTGTCTATCTTCGGGGTAGAAAGCCCGAACTCAGCCAAAATCTTCTGGTTTTCCCTCATGAGCTCAGCAACCCCTTCCATATCATGCTCCCTGAGCCTTTGGATAATCCCATCTGCTATCTCCCCGATCCTCTCGAGCCTCGGGTTCCTGAAATCTTCTGGAAGCTGCCTGACTGCCTGCACCAGCTCCCC
>QMZZ01000068.1 GCA_003663445.1 Candidatus Aenigmatarchaeota archaeon
CTGGTAATAGCTGCTGGTGCCTGAAGCTGAGGGGGAGGACCAGAGTGGGGTTGCGTTGATGCTGACGTTGACTTTGACTGATCCGTCGTTTTGGAGGACGAAGGGATGGGGTTGGTTATCTGTAGTATTGTCTGATTGGCCGAGGTTGAGGGAGCCAAAGTTGACGGTGGAGACAGGGAGGCTTATGGTGATGGATTCGGCGATTTGGACAGTGACGTTTCCAACAGGTACTGAAAGCTCAAGCGTTACATTTTTATTTTCATCCAGATATACCGTTTTTGTGGAGCTTGAATAAGCCAAATAAGTCGAATTTACATAGTAAGGTATGAAGGACTGGGTTGTGGTCGCATTCTGAGTATATTCTTTCAAGGCAAATTTCGTCCATCCATCCTGATTTGTTGTTTTAGTAGCCTGGAGCGTTTTATCCTTATCATATACACGCACGGTTGCTCCAGCTACATAAGAGTCTGAGGTTGGATCATAAACCCACGTTTCCAGATACCATAAGACATTCAAAACAGAATGAAGGTTTGTTGAATACCATTTAGTTTCTGAGTGATTAAAGGTGCAGTTGATAAGATTCACGGTCCTGCTAGCTGAAGCAAAATATACATCCTCACAGTTGCTAGCATTTATTACCGAATCATTGATGGTCGCCTCAACCCCTGTTCCGTATTCTGCTAAATAAATGCCGTAAGCTTTTTCTTGATTTTCGGTATGGATACGGTTTCCGGAACCTTTTATACCTGTGGAGTTTTCTAAGTGGAGACCGATACCCACAAAACCTGTGGTTCTGATCGTGTTATTGGAAATTAGAAAATCGCTTGAATATGATATATGAACACCATAACCGCACTGATAACTTGTATTGATATTATTCCCGATTATAGTGTTATTTTTCGATTTTGAATAAAAAACGATACCCATTCCATGAATTGCTTGAATTGTGTTATCCTTTATTTCTGAGTTGTTCGTTCTTCTTGCAAAAATGACATCTCCAGGTGCATTTAAAAATGTGTTATTCAGGATGTGAATTTGGTTCGTCCATGTCAGTACAAGATTGGTACCGTTAAAGGATGTGTTCTTTACAGTGATATTTGTGGAATTGGCAAGAATTATCTCAGAATAAGTATCGAGATTGGTAAGCACAGAATCCTTAATGAATTTATAGAACTTTATGGGCTTTCCGTTCTTTTTGTTTGTTTCGTCAATACTCTGGTTGAAAAATTTGGAATCGAAACCTCCTTTTCCTTCAAGAATCCAAAAGGCTTGGGATTTGAAATAAAACAGATTGTTCTTAAATGTGTTATTTGTTGATCGGCTTATCCATACACCGCTTGCAAAGGGGCCATAAGGTAGGAATGTATTGTTTTCTATCCAGTTATTATCAGAATAGTTGTGCAGGATTAGGGTATGTGAGAAAAGCCCATAGCTTTTAAGGGTATTGAGGGTTATGTTATTCCCGCTCGAATAATAAAGATAAATAGGAAAATCTTTATGTCTAGAAACTGAAATCGTGTTATTGAAAATCGTATGATCTGCTGATTTATAAAGTAAAATACCGTAATTATCGCTTGCAGAAAAGGGATAGCACAAAGGTATAGGATCTGTGTTGTTAATAATGCAGTTTTTTATTGTGCTTCGGTTTGCTTGATAAACCAAAATAGCTCTCATAGAAGTTCCACCGCCAAAGCTGATTTTGTGTCCCTGGCAGTCCAGAGTTATGTTTTCAGCTGTTATATTGAAGCAAACTTTTTGAGTTGTTGTTATATCGGCTGTTAACCTGTATACCTCATTGGCTTGAGTGAGGTTTTGGCATTGTGAAATGTCGGTTAGAGCAGAAGTAAAAGGGACCAGGAACAGGAAAAGGAAGACAAGTTTTTTCATTATATTAAATTTTACTTAATCTTTTTTACCTTTTCGTTCCACGATCTCGAATTCTATCCTCTTTCTTTTTCTGAATCCAAAGAAAGCTATCAAAGCCAGGATTATGATTCCAAGGAGATACCAGAACCATGTCCTGTCGGGTTTCAGGCAAATGCCGCTGATGCAGTAAACACACTCTTCAGCCAGGATCCAGGAATTGTTTTGACAGACGAGCAGTTTGTTTTCGGCACATATCCTGCTCCCTTCCTTGCATTCCGGTGATTCCTTGCATCTGCCCTCTTCACATCCCCAAAGGCACTCTTCAATCTGGACCCAGCCTGTTCCCTCAATATTGCATTCCTGCAGAACATCTCCTATACACTGCCTTTCTAACGGCTCACATACTCTTGGAATGTTCAAGCCCAGGATGGCAAATAAGGAGAGGCCGGGGGATTCTGAAAGATAGCAGATTTCCTGATCATTATCCTCAAGTTCATGGGTCAGCAAGCTGTCCCAGCTTCGATTTAGCCTCATGAGGATGGCAGACGAAAGATTATATGCAGAGATCCAGCTTCTGTTAACGCAGAAGCTTATGTTTGCCTGCTTGATGTCCGTCAGGTTATGCTGGATTTCGAAGCAAGCGTAAACAGGCCTGGTCGTATTTATGGGCGGGCATTCTTTTTGACTCAGGTTTATTGTCCCGCTCACGGTTTTCCCTGCGATCAAACTCAAGCTTCTAACAGGCCCCACATTCACCTGGATCTCCTCCGGTTTGTTCGGCTCCAAATGGACAAGCTCGACTGGTGGTTTTGCTGGGGCAGGAATCCCGGGTCTGGACGGTCTATAAGGAGTGCTGACTGTTATTTTCAAAGATTTCTCTGCCAGGTTCCCAGCCAAATCTGCTGCGGTGCACCTCAAGGTCCATTCTCCGGCTTTTGCGGTCCATTCTGCAGAACACGGATTGCCGGTGCAGAGCTTCTCTCCGTCTATAGTCAGATTGAGCTCCAAAACTGCTTGATCATCTGTGGCTGAACAGGAAGCAGAAAGCCTTTCTCCTGCTTGCAAGCTCTGGCTTGAAGCATGGAGGCTGATGGTTGGCGGTTCTGTATCGTTCACAACCCTAAGCCAAAGGGTCTGAAGAGAAGAGCTGTAATTCTGGGTTTCTGGATAAACGGCTGTGATGTTGTAAAGACCCGGATCAGCATAATGCTTTATAACGATTAAAGGCGAGCTTCCATTATCCAGCATGATTCCGTTTTCGTAAAGCTCCAGATAGCCAGATGATGGTTCTAAAAGGATAGCTGTTAGGTTGGCTGTTGTATTCGTGAATATCGTCAGATTCTTTTCTGAGCCGTTTAGCAGCAGGGTGAGATTCGAGGGAGCTTTATTGATGATATAACTGGAAGAGACTTCTGCTCCTGTATAGTTCTGGGTTTCGGTGACGTTGCAGACATAGAGCCAGGTTCCGGCAGGGAGCTGGACATACTGATTGTTTTCTGCTGTAACATCTGTTCCGTTCCTGTACAGTTTTGCTTGAGCTTCTGGGTTGGTGCAGGAGCAGGAGACGTTAAGCTGGACCGGATAGGTTTGGGGTGATGAGGGGCTGAAATTGAGGCTGCAGCTGGATTGAGCCCGGTTAACC
>QMZZ01000069.1 GCA_003663445.1 Candidatus Aenigmatarchaeota archaeon
AGCAAAGATGGACCAATAACCTATCTGAGCAAGGAAAGCTATAGCTGTTGCAAAAACGGCAGCAAGAGCAGAAATCAGACAATCACGGTTCTTGATATGTGCAAGTTCATGACCGAGAACACCCTCGAGCTCGTCATCCTCAAGATCGAGCAAACCCCGGGTGACAGCCACGGCCGAATTCTTCGGGTTCCTGCCTGTTGCGAAAGCATTAGGGCTTTCTGTCTCGATCAGATAGAGCTTGGGCTTGGGTATCCCTGCCTTGGATGCAAGCCTTTCGAGCATTCTTTCAACCCTTTCATCCTTGAACTCCTTTGCATTATAGAGGCCCAAAACCAGCCTGTCCGACCACCAGTAAGCAGAAAGGTCGAGGATGACAGCAAGAAGCAATGCAAATAGCATACCAGAAAATCCTGCAAGAAGGAAACCAACGGCTAAAAAAATCGCTCCCAGGGTTGTCAGAAGCATCAGAGTCCTAAGCATTCCACTATTTTATTAACTATCTCCGCCAGCTTTTTATTTGCATCTATCTCGAAAACCGGCTTTCCTGTCTCCCTTGCCTCGTCCAGGCAGACCTGCATTATCTCGGCTTCGAGGTTTTCCTGAATCTTCTCTTCAGGCCATTCCCTTCGTTCCAATCTTTTTCTCAGGACAGACGGGTTTAGCCTTAAAACGAAGATTATATCGACAGGAAGCAGATGCGAGAAGTGACCTTCGAGGATAAGGTTTTCGTTTTTATGCATCTTTTTGAGCTCCTTACCCATCTTTTCGTGATCCACTATCCAACATGCCCTTTTCTTGTCCCACCCTGTCCTGAACCGATCTGCCAGGTCGCCCAGATGTAAGACCTTCCATCCGAGCTTCTTTCCGAGTTCCTCTGCAACCCTGCTTTTTCCTGTTCCGGGTGTCCCTGTTATCGCGATCCACATATTAATTATAAGCCCACATTATAGTTATGACAGAGATCTGGACAGAGAAGTACAGGCCGAAAAGGTTGGATGAGGTGATAAACCAAGAGCACGTCGTTGAGAGGCTGAAGGCATGGGTAAAGAGCAAATCGATCCCGCACATGATCTTTGCAGGTCCTGCCGGAACCGGCAAGACGACCCTTGCACTCTGCCTTGCTCACGAGCTTTACGGAGATCATTGGAGGGAAAATTTTCTCGAGACGAATGCTTCAGATGAAAGGGGAATAGAGGTAGTGAGGGGAAAGATAAAGGATTTTGCCAGGACGAAGCCGATCGGGGCTGAATTTAAGATAATATTCCTGGATGAGGCAGATTCGCTGACCCCAGAAGCCCAGCAAGCCCTGAGGAGGACGATAGAGCAGTTTTCCAGCATTGCCAGATTCATCCTTTCCTGCAATTATTCCAACCGCATTATCGAACCGATTCAATCAAGGGCTGCAGTTTTCAGGTTTAAGACATTCTCTCAGCAGGATATAGAAAAACAGCTAAAGCATATAGCGAAAAAGGAGGGCCTCCAGCTCGAACCTGACGGACTTGAGGCAATCTGGGAACTCTCAGAGGGTGACATGAGAAGGGCGATAAACCTGCTCCAGGCTTGTTCGGCAAAAAAGAAGATAGATGCAAAAACCGTTTATGAAATAGCATCAGAGGCCAAGCCAGAGGATGTCCAGAAAATGCTTGAGCTCGCTGCAAAAGGCAGGTTCTCTGAAGCCAGATCCCTTCTGCTGGATATGCTCTTCCATCAAGGCCTTTCGGGTGACGATATTATAAGAGCCATCCACCGCCAACTCGATTCCCTTGAAATACCCGAGGAGCTTAAACCAGAGCTTCTCGAAAAAACCGCTGAGATC
This sequence comes from Candidatus Aenigmatarchaeota archaeon, assembly GCA_003663445.1. Taxonomy (GTDB): domain Archaea; phylum Aenigmatarchaeota; class Aenigmatarchaeia; order QMZP01; family QMZP01; genus QMZZ01. The sequence continues at coordinate 1,817 of QMZZ01000069.1, forward strand.
GAGTTCAGGCTGAACCAGGGAGGCTCTCCTGATATCCAGCTTTCAGCCCTCCTTGCATATTTTGTGAAAAATAAAAATAGGTTTGAAGAATAAAAGAAATGAGAATCGTGCTTCTTGGTCCTCCAGGGGTCGGGAAGGGAACACACGGAGACGAACTTGCCAAAAAACTCGGAATCCCAAAGATATCGACTGGGGACATTTTCAGGGAAGAGGTGAAGAAAGACAGCGAATTAGGAAGACAGGTAAAGTCCTATCTGGACAGGGGGGAGCTCGTTCCTGATGAGATCGTTATTCAGGTCCTGAAGGAAAGGATATCCAAGCCCGACTGCCAGAAAGGCTTTATCCTTGACGGGTTTCCGAGAACCCTGAAGCAAGCCGAGGAGCTTGAGAAGATAACGAAGATAGACAAGGTGATAAACTTTGTCGCATCAGAAGAAACGATCATCGACAGGATCTCAAACCGTCTTACCTGCAAGAAATGCGGAGCTATCTATAACCTGAAATTCATCCCGCCAAAAGTTCCTGGGAAATGCGATATCTGCGGCGGTGAGCTCTATCAGAGGGAGGATCAGAAGCCCGAAGTTGTGAGAGAGAGGCTAAGGGTTTATAAAGAGGAGACCCAACCTCTTATCGATTTCTACAGGAAAAAAGGGATCCTGCTCGACCTGAATGCAGAAGGGAGTAAGGAAGAGGTTTCTGCCAGGCTTTTCAAGCTCGTGGGTCTATGAAATTCGTTGCTATCGAGGGGATAGACGGAGCAGGTGGAGAGACACAATCAAAAAGGCTCGTTGCTTATCTGAGAAAAAGAGGATTCAGGGCAAAGAGGATCGTTTACCCGGATGAAAAAAGGCCTGTAGGCAGATTTATCCATGAATGGCTCCATTCAAAGACCAGGCTCGAACCTGTCCTGCTCTTTCTGCTTTATGCAGGTGACATGCTTAAGGATGCTGAGAGGATCAGAAAATGGCTCAAGGAAGGATATTGGATAATTGCGGATAGATGGTTTTGCTCAACCCTGGCTTATCAGGGAGTTCAGGGCATCAGCCTAAACCAGGCTCTGGAATTTGCCAGGGTTTTCCGGATGCCAAAGCCAGATATCAATCTCCTCTTGAGGATATCCCCGGAAGAATCGATAAGAAGGAAATTGGGTGAGAATAAGGAGCTGGATAGGAACGAGACGAATAAAGAGCTGCTGAAAAGGGTTTCCAAACAGTACGACATGCTTGCAAGGAAACAGGTTTTTGGTAAGTGGCGGGTGATAGACGGGGAAAGGAGCAAGGAAGAGGTTTTCGAGCAGATAAGAAAGGCTTTGGGATTACCAGGGCCTTGATTTTAGCTTAAGCCTGAAACCCAGGAAGCTCGAGATCCAATGAAGCAAGGGTGTCAGCACAACAAGCCAAAGGACCCATTCAGGCTTGATGGGGAAGAAGAGGGAAAGCGAGAGAAGGGAGCCGAAAACGAAATCGAGCTGATCCAAAAGCGGGGCTGGGTCTCCTGGTTTTAGACCGAACCTTCTTTTCAGAAAGGAGCCGAAGAGATCGCCTGACATGGCCCCAAACCC
>QMZZ01000070.1 GCA_003663445.1 Candidatus Aenigmatarchaeota archaeon
ACGCATTTTACAAGGCCTTGGGCACTTATCCGCAAAGTTTATAGCGGGGGGTGGATTTGAACCACCGACCTCCGGGTTATGGGCCCGGCGAGCACTCCTAGCTGCTCCACCCCGCTATCGATATATTATCTTTCGGCAATAAATTCTTTAAATGCTTGTGCTCGGGATAGACGAGGCAGGAAGAGGAGCCTGTATAGGACCGATGGTCATAGCAGGGGTGCTTGTCAGGAAGCAGGATGAAGGCAGGCTGAAAAAGCTTGGTGTGAGGGATTCCAAAGAGCTGAGCCCTTCTCAGAGGAAGAGGCTTGCGAAAGAGATAGAGAAGATAGCTAAGGATATCATCATCCAGAAGATAGGGCCGTGCAGGATAGATGCTTATAGGAAAGAGGGGATAAACCTGAATCAGCTTGAATGCATGAAATTTGCTGATATCATAAACCTGCTTTCCCCTGACCTGGCGATAGTTGATTGCCCTCAGGTGAGCACCGGAAAATTCGAGAAGTTCCTGAAAAAGATGCTCAGGGTCAAGACAGAGTTGAAGGTGGAGAATTATGCCGAAAGGTGGCCTGCTGTCGCTGCTGCATCCATAATAGCAAAAGTGAAAAGGGATTCCGAGATCGAGGAGCTGAAAAAGAAGTACGGATTCAGGGGGTCAGGATATCCAGGAGATCCAGAAACTCAGGAATGGCTCGAAAACTGGATAAAAAACCATAAGGATTTCCCTGACTGCGTGAGAAAAACGTGGGAAAATGTTAAGGAGCTAAAGAAAAGCCGGTTCAGTCTTCTCGCCTGGTTAAAAAGAATATAAATTTTTTTCTCAAAAATTATTTATGATTCAAAAGATCGGAGATATAGTTCTTATTCAGCTTTCAGAGCTTGATTCGAATATCTATCTGATAGGAAACACGGTTATCGATTCCGGAACCGGCTTCAACTTCACCCGACTTTATTCCCTGCTCAAATCCCTGAATCTCTCTTTCGACTCCATTCAGCAGGTGATAAACACACATTGCCATTTCGATCACATAGGTGGTAACGGATATTTTCTGAATGCAAAGATAGCGATACATTCGGAAGATGCAAAGGTTCTTGAAACAGCAGACCCTGAACTTTCGATGGCAGGATACTTTGACGGAAAGCTCAAACCGAGAAAGCCCGACATACTGCTTGAGGATGGACAGAAGCTGAAGATAGGCAAGCACCAGTTCCAGGTGATCCACACCCCTGGCCATACCCCTGGCTCTATCTGCCTTTTCGATCCTGAGAAATCGATCCTGATATCAGGTGATACGGTTTTTGCTGACGGTGTTGGTAGGACGGATATACCCGGAGGGGATCAGGAAAAACTTTACTTTTCTATCCAGAAGCTGATAGGTCTCAAGCCAAAAGTGCTCCTGCCAGGCCACGGCAAGCCTGTCCTGAAGGATGCATATAAGGTCCTTCAGGCACTTGAGGAAGAAAGGGATTCTATTTGAAGAGCCGATTTTATTTCAGGATCCTGAAATCCGAGCTTTCTCCCGAATGCTAGAAGCTCTGAAGGGCTTCTGAGTTCCCATCTCGATCCTGCAAGCGTGACCAGGGCAAAAGGTGCCTTGTATTTCCTCACCAACCTTGCAACCTGCCAGTACTTTGACCATATCCTTGCCCTCTCCGATCCTGACCTGAGAAGAAGCTGATTGAAATCGAAAACTATCCTTATCCCGTTTTTGCTTGCAAGCCTCACAGCCACATAATCGAGCTTTAAAGCCCTTATAAAACTTATTCCAGAAAGTGATAAAATCATTCGGTTTGCCTTAAGTCCTGAACCGTTCACCCAGATTGGCACTTTCTTTCTGTTCTTCCTTATAACCTCTTTAAGCTCTTCAAGCGATTTCCATTCAGTTTCCAGGATCCACCTGCCCTTAACAGGCTGGGGAGAAAGCGTATAGAAACCGTCCCATCCGAGCTTTTTTGCAAATTCCTCTTCTTCCTGGCTCAGTCTGGTCACATCCAGCATATTAAATTTTCCCGAAATAGTTAATATGGGTTCAAAAGAGCTTATCAAAAGGCTCAAAGAGGAGGGATGGCTGAAAACCCCGAGGATAATTAAGGCATTTCAGCAGATAGACAGAAGCATCTTTCTTCCTGACGAACTGAAAAGGTTTGCCTGGGTAGACGAGCCCCTGCCTATCGGTAGGGGTCAAACGATCTCAGCACCGCACATGGTTGCAAGGATGACCGAGCTTCTCCGGCCAGGGAGGCAGGATAAGGTCCTGGAGGTCGGGGCAGGGTCTGGCTATCAGGCAGCAATACTTTCCAAGCTGGTAAAAGAGGTGATAACGATCGAGCTCGAACCGGAGCTTGCAAAAAGGGCAAGGGAGAACCTGAAAAAGGCGGGATGTCGGAACGTCAGGGTTCTTCAGGGCGATGGATCAAAAGGATATCCAGAGGAGGCTCCATATGATAAAATAATAGTCACCTGTGCCTGCCCAGAAATACCGGAAGAGCTTGTCAGGCAGTTAAAGGAGGGAGGAAGGATCGTTATCCCTGTTGGAGGTCCTGGTTATCAGGTCCTGACTCTCGGGATCAAGGAAAAGGGGAAGCTCAGACTGGAAAGGTATGGGGCGTGCGTTTTTGTCCCCCTAAGGCATTAGCTTCGGATTTATCCCCAAAATATAATCCTGCTTGTATTTGGTCAGGAATTCCTGATCAAAATTCTCGCTTCCAAGGATTTCAGGGTCCTTGAGATGAATCTTTAGGTCAAGGTACAGAAATTGTTTCAGGCAGGGAACAGATTCTTCGGAAAAGCTCCAGTGCCACGGTTCCCATTTGAATCCCTTTCTTTCCGGTCTTTTGTCATAAACTTCATAAAACCCGTATTTTTTAGCATTCTTTTTTAGCCAAAGATATAGCTCTGAAAAAGGACCGGATTCGAAATACTGAGAAGAAAGGGGATCCCTCAGTTTTATCCTCGGATCTATCAGATCGACCTCTGTTCCCCAATGATGTCTCGATGTTCCGGGAATCGCTGTGTACTCTATTACTTTCTGGACATCCCCATATTTCCTGTACTTCTTGTTCCATATCCTGAGCTGGTGCCAAAAGTCACGATAAGTCGATACAGGATAGATATGAATACCATCCTTTCTAGCATCTGCCTGCATGTCCCTAAAAGCTTCTCCTGCCTTGGGTCTGAACCCGAACTTGTCGAGCTTGGGCCTCCTTTTCCCTAAAAGCTCCTCGGATCGAGGAGGCAGGAAAATGAAAGGGAAAAGCTGAAGGAATTCCCTTCTGTTCATATCCTTGGACCCTTAAAAAACCTTCCTTCTTTGTTTTTCCTGTCCTTCAGCACCTCTTCAGCCGACAGCCCTGGCTTCAC
>QMZZ01000071.1 GCA_003663445.1 Candidatus Aenigmatarchaeota archaeon
GCAGTACCTGAGTGTAGGCCTGGAGAGAACCTATTTAGGTCCTGCCGGCTCCTTTGACGACTCCATGACTTATACCGTCACCCTTAAGGGAATAAACCAGGCAATGCACCTTGACCTGCCTGTCACGATCCTTTCCGGGACCGAAGCTGTAGGAACGATCCCGCTTGACATCTGGATTTCCGTTAAAGCCGGAGCTGTCCAGCCAGCAGCCCCCTCAGCAGTCTCTCCAGCAGGGCTTAGGGTTAGCCCTAATAAGGTATCCAAGGAATGCCTTGAGGGTGAGGATATAGAACTGTCCTTCTGGGTTGAGAACCAGGGAAATTCGACCCTTTGGGTGAATATCTCTCCTTCAAGCTATTCTTTCAGCATCCCTGAAGGGTTCCAGCTTGAGCCAGAAAACGAGACCCAGGTCCTGGTGAATTACACATGCTTCTCCCCTGGCCTGAACCAGGAAAGCCTCACCTTCTCGACAGGGGTAGAAAGCATCTCTGTCCCTGTCATCATCCAGGTATGGGAGAACCTGACTGGTGATGTGGAAAGCCTTCGCCTCCAGCTCTCAAGCTTCCTCCAGGACCATCCAGAATATGAGCAGCTAGTCTCTGACATCAACTCAAGCCTTGACTCAGCCATCTCCTATCAGGAATCCGGAGAGTATCTAACAGCCCTGGAAGAGTATAATCAGGCAAAGGGCCAGTTCGACATGCTCCAGTCAATTTCTGTCTCAGCACCAGCCCCTTCCTTCGAGTTCGACCCGACGATCCTCTTGGTCCCTGTCGTCCTGATCGTCCTGGCTGTCCTCGGCTGGTTCATGCTTAAGTGGCTTAAGTCAAGACCGAAGAAGCCGAAGCTTGAAAAGGAGCTTGAAGAGGAGTTTTAGTCAAGCCTGAGCCATTCCCCATCCTTCCAGTAATACCTTTCCCCATCCATCCTCTTTATCGCTATCCTTTTCTTCCCCTTATATCCAAACTTGAGCTCGCCGAACCTCTCCTTCATCAGCTTCTCCAGCTCCCTTGCCTCCCTCTCATGACCGAAATAATCCAGCTTCCCGATTGCAATGAAAATCTTGACAGGGTCAGGCTCGTGTTCAGCAGCCCGGTAAAGCTCTGTAAAGCTGCCTTTTCCGACCTCTTCCCCGCAGATATACCTCTCAGCCACCTCAGGAAGCCCTTCTGCATCAAGCCCCTCCCAGCACCTTTCGGCTATCTCCCTGGGATCCCCTACCCTGTAAACCCTGGAATGCCTTAACGCCTCAAGCCACTTCCCCTGATTTTCCAGGTATTCCAGTGCTCCTTTATAATCCCTTCTCTCCATATAGTCCCAGTAATCCTTTGGACGGTTGCAGCTGAAAAGAACCAGCAAGCCTGCGATCAGGAGCTTTTTCATAAAATCAATATTCTACTTTTGGTAAAATAATGTCAGTATCATCAATCTTTCGAAAGTTTATATTGGCATCAGGAAATCTTTTTTCAAAAAGTTCTTCTAACTTCTGAATATTCTCATCTCTTGGAAGATAGGTTTTGAGTGAGCTCATCACATTTGCAAGTATCTCGGGATCATATACATTTCTGGCTGTTTCCAGCAAATCCAACCATAAAACCTCTGCAGATTCGTCATTCAGTTTCTTAGCACAAATATACGCAGAGGTAAAGTAGTAAAGATTTGCTTCATCATCTTCTCCCAATCTTTCCAGGGAATGCTTTAATCCTTGTTCAAAAATTTTCTTTGGATCTGGTCCCCTTTCCATCCCTTTTATTTCTGCTACTCTATTATACCATTCAGCTAAATTTCCTGCTTGAACCCAGTCACCAAAATCGAGAAGCCTTTGAATAAAAGTTATGTAATCACCACCCTGATGAACTTCCTTAAGTTTTTCATCTAATTTTTTGATCACAGCTAACTCTGCATCAGGACCGAAATTTTTCGCTTGAGTATAAAGAGACCAAAATTCGTCTTCTGTCATTTCTTTCGAATCCAGATTTTTTATATAATCTACAAAGTATTCCTGCTCTCTCGTGCATCTTTCAATATATTCAGAAAATTTTACTTCTGGAGGGATCGCCTCATTTTCTGAAAAATACGCATCAGGATCATTATAAAAGTAAATAAATGTATCTGGTTTTTTGTACTTGAAATGGACAGTTTTGACCTGCGAGGGTTTCTCTTTTTCTTTTTTCTCGCCTCTTCCGGTTAGAAGTACTGCTATCCCAAGACCCACACTAGCCAGCCAAATTGCCCAGACAGACTTTTTCATAGGGAAAATTAGATTAAGTATTTAAATTTTTTACTATCCAGAAGTTACAAGACAGCAATCATCTTGTGTTGGATTATCTTCACTCGTTACAGCTGGATACCATGCAATACACTTACCGTATTGGACTAACCACCAGACAACGGTTTCTCCTGTTGACAGCTTCCCCCATTGCGGACCGCCCACTATCCTAACTTTTTGGTTCTTATCTATCGTATCACTTCTTTCAAACTCTTCACCAGGATGTTTGAATAAGTATATCGGACATGCAGCATTATCTGTAAATATTGCTTCTTTGCCTATCTGCAAACCGCAGGGATTGTATCCTTCATTAACATCAAAAGGATATTTATATCCCTCTTCATCAACAGAGTAATCGGTAACAAACGCTCCTCCATAACCCAGTATGCTTTCTGCATCCTCGTAACTCGCATAGCACATAGTATAAGGACAGTGAGTACTACCAGTTTTGCATTTTTCTTTTTTTAATTGACGGCAGGCATTTACAGCATTCGCTAATTCTGAACTCTTATAACCCATTAAAGTCACACAATTTCTTGTCTCACCATTTTCGGCCCATTCGCAACACAGCACCGAAAGACATATAGCATTTCCGTCAAAAATGCCTGTTAGGTATCTCGCCTCGACTTTGTCATATCCTGGACAGCTAAAGCCGAAAATGCCTGTGGGCTGGGCACCACAGAGAACACATATCCTGGATCCCAATTCGTTACAATTCCAAACATCGCCAAATTGTTGTAGAATTTCATTATTATCACTTAAAATATTGTGAGCTTCTTTATTAGCACAATAGCATTTGTAATCAGGTCCGAAGAATTTTGCACAGCCTGCGGATTTGCCTGTTGATTTTATGTCTGCATTTTTATTATTATTATTCTTTAATGCGTTTAAACCAGCTTGGAATTTTGTTGAATCGATACAGTAAGCATGTGTATATTGTCCGTAACCACCTGTTTGGCATTCATCAAGACATTTTTGTGTTGGAGATTCTGTGGTTATGTCACATCCTCCGAGTGCTTCTGCCTTTTCCCGTATGATAGCATTTTTATTTTCGATATTATTGCATTTTGTCCACCCCTCCTTTAGC
>QMZZ01000072.1 GCA_003663445.1 Candidatus Aenigmatarchaeota archaeon
ATTTTTATCATTGACCCTATGATTTAAATTCTTGATTAAGTTACTCAAGAATCCTTTCAGCCTCTCTTTTTGCATCCATTTTTGCCACATCCGAAACTATAAGCTCGAGATTGCCAGTCAGGTTGTTCTTTCTTACCCTGCCCTTGATCACGAGCTCTTTTAAGAGCAAATCCTCAAGAGCCTTCTCTTGATCAGCTTTTCCGAATTCTTCAGGGCCCATGCCCAAAAGCTTTTCAGCGGCCTCCCTGAAGAATACAGCCCTTATGTTCCCATGACCGTCATCGAGAACACCCGAAACGACCATATGCTTTTTAGGATCAACCTCGCCATGAGAATCGCAGATTTTTTTCCCGTTTTCTTCTCTTAGTTTCCCGCCGCATTCAGGGCAGACCTCGTAAAAGGGATCGTCCCGCTTGAAAACCTGAACGAGACTTGCCCTTACCTCTACCAAATCGCCATCTTTCAGCTCATCGATACTTTTCCTTTCTGCTTGGGCAAGCGTCTTGACATCCTTCAGTACAACATCTGCCTCCTCTATTCTGCCCTTTCCCAGTCTCAGCTCCACTGCCCCTCTTGACTCAACAGTCGAAAATCCCTTGATCCTGATAAACATCCCCTCCTCCAACCCGAACGAATCGAACCTGTCTATTTCATCATTCCAGAGAACCAACCTGACGATCCCTGTTTCGTCCCCAAGCCAGACCTGCTTGACCCTTAGCTTCTTCCCGTCCTTTTCGTACTCTCTCGGCTCATCGATCCTAAGGATTTTGAGGACCATTTCAACGTTCTTCAGCCCTGAGAGAAGCCTGTTGACCTTCAGCTCGCGCTTTATCGCCTTTAAAAGGTCTACTCCCAGTTCTCTTGCAACAATGTGAGCAGCCCCCTCAGGAGAAATAAGACCGGAAAGCTCATCCTGCTTTTCCTCTATCAGCCTTTTTATTTTCTCCTTATCCAGGCCTGACTTTTCAGAAATCTGTTGGATGAGCTCTTCAAGGTTCATAGATGGTTTTGATTTTAATTTTTATAAAACCAAACCCACCAGTGGGAGAGGTGTGGGAAAAATTTAAAAAATTTACCACTAATTGGATAATTATGGTTGTCAAAAACTACCTTATAAAACTTTGGCCGGAGCCCGGTAAAATGAAAGATTTAGAAAGAGCTCTTCAGGAAATTGGTATTGTAGGATATTCTACGGGAAAGGATTGTACTTATGTACATATGGTAGCCAAAAACAATAAATCTATGATAAAATGGTTCAATGAGAAGTGGAACAGGTATTTCTCTGATTATTGCGTGACCGGATTGATCTTGATGGATGAACCTGGGGTAAGAAAAAGCAAACCTATTCGTGAGACGAAAGCAGAGTTCAGCAAGGTTTGTGTTGATGGAAAGGAATATACAATCAAACTAACAAAACTGAATGAAAATCGATGGATGGGGGAGCTAAAAGATAACGGAACAGAAATAAAGTTTGTTTCATCTAAAGATCGTGTGATCGAAGAACTTTACCTTTATTTACAGAAAAGACCAACTGTTGACTAAAACATTTATTTTTAAAAATCAATAAAAAGGTGGATGGCCAGGGAAAAAATCTTGGTTCTATGTGTAGACAGGGATAACGATCTTGGCAGGAAAACTGGTATTCACGGGCCTGTTGTCGGAAAGGAGGAAATCCTGAAGGCTGCAGAGAAGCTTGGATTGATGGACCCAGAAGATTCTGATTTCAACACGATGTTTCAGGCTGTTAAGGTTTATAATGAGATTTCAAGAAAGGCGGATGCAAAAGTGGCTGTGCTGACAGGGAGCCGAAAAGTTGGGCTGGATTCTGACAGGGAGATACTCAAACAGCTTTCATACCTGCTTAAAGAATTCCCGGCTGATTATGCTGTGTTGGTCACGGACGGGGCTTCGGACGAACACATCCTGCCCCTAATCCAGTCGAGAGTCCCGATTTTATCAGTAAACAGGGTGATAGTGAAGCAGTCGGAAAGGCTCGAGTCGACTTATTACAAGATCAAGGACTTCCTTGAGACTACCCTAAAGGATCCTCACACATCCAGATTGGTTTTCGGTCTTCCGGCAATCGTGATGCTTCTCCTGGCACTCTTTGGAGTCGAAGGTGGGAGGTTCATCCTGGGGGTTGTGGGCCTTTACCTGCTCATCAAGGGTTTCAAACTCGAATCGTGGTTTTCCTCTGTTTTCGAAGAGCTCAGGCTCGCGCTTATCCATCAAAAAGCCGCATTCTTTAGCTATATAGTCGCCACGGCTTTCGTCCTTCTCGCATCTTTCAAGGGAATAGAATCTGTTTCCGGCCTTGAGCTCGGACTTTTCGAGCTTTCCTCGGTCTTTCTCGCATCCTCCCTCCCCCTTTATTACCTGGGGGGTGTTGTGGCATGGATAGGGTTTTGCCTGGTGAGGAGGAAAAGGAAAAAGAGTCTGATATCAGGACCCATTTTCGGTTTAGCTTTGGCCATGGTCATCTATTATGCGGCTCAGGTTGTGCTGAACCCGGAAACAGGCATAAACTTCCTTTCGTCTATTTTTGTCGGGGCTTTTCTCGTTATCTTGGCGGTGGTTATTGAGTGGAAAGGTTAGAAAACCGCGAAGAAGAGGACGAGAGCAAGTGATATTATCGGGAAAAGGTAAGTTAGCGGAAACACAAGGGCAAGAGAGAGGATGAAAAGCCTTCCAAGGGCAACCGAAATCTCCCTGTAAACAATGAACTCGTCGATGTTTGTCGATTTTGCTTCCTGGTAGGTTATCGACATGAACGGGATGGAGATCAGGATCATAAAGAACCCTGCCATGAGTGTAAGGATGTAGGCAGGGATGTCTTGCTGGACAAAAAACCTAAGGAGCCAGATAAAGATCAGAAGGAAGCTGCCTATTTTGACGAGACCTGAACGCTGGACCCTATCAGAAAGCCTGCCTATCAGAAGGGCAAATCCCACACTTCCGAGAGCGAAAAGCGTGCCGATCATGCCGATAGAAAAGACGCTCTGTAGCAGGAGAAAAACAAAGACAGGCCAGAGGATATTTTCCCCGGTGTTTGCTATATAGTTAAGACCCGTTGCTAAAAAGAACTTCGGGTTTTTCCTGAAGATGTCGAATCCTTCCTTTATCTTAAAGTTCACATGCGATCTCCTTTCAGGTGTGTAGAAAAGTGGAATCAAGGAGAAAAGGAGAAGAAGGATTGCTGTCAGAAAGAGAGCAGGGAAGCCGAAAGTCAGGGTGATCCCGGCACCTAAAAGCGGGGCGAAAATGCTGAGAAGGGTGGGAAAGGAATAGAGTTTGCTGACTTCAAGGCCGAGATGATCTCGATGGGAGCTTCTCGTGAA
>QMZZ01000073.1 GCA_003663445.1 Candidatus Aenigmatarchaeota archaeon
CATGGAGGAATTCTGGAGGCATTATGAAAATGCACAATCTGCTTGCAATTTACTGAAAACCTATGATCCATTGAAAGCGAGAAAATACCAGCAAGATATAAACAAAAAGGTAGAGGAAGCTCGAAAAATTACCCCGAAAGCATGACAGACCCCTTCTACTACCTGCTTCCAGGTCTTCTGGTTTTTGCCATAACTTACGGAGCCCTTGAGGTAGCAGGGGTTATCAAAAACTCCCGTGTTAACGGAGTGATCGCCCTGGTGATAGCATTTTTCGCGATCTCAAGCCCGCAGGTGGTTCAGCTAACCTATTCGGTTATGCCGTATATGGCCCTGCTTTTTATAGCCATCTTCTTTATCGGAATCCTTCTAAGCCCTATCCGAGGAGGGGAAAAACAGAAGAATTATGAGCTTATAGCGATCATCTGTGCTCTGGGGCTTGTTTGGCTTTCAAGCCAGGAAAGCCTGGTAGCCAGACTCCTGCCAGGGTTGCCGAAAACAGACCTTCTGACGATCCTCGGACTCATACTCATTATTATAATCTTCCTGATGGTTTACCGGGCCTGGGGCTAAATGAGCTTGCTCTTTTTAGCCTCAGCCAGAAATTCCTGGGCCAGGGCTATAATCCGTTGAGCAGCATTCTGCATGATCTTTTTCGGGTTCTTTCCGTAAACTATAAGCTTTGGTTGGGACATATAAGGATGTTCGATCATATAGCTAGCTTGTTCAGCTCCTTCCTGCCAGCACACCTCCCTTAGCAGGTTCAGGAGGGTGTGATCCTCACCACCAACCTCAAGCACGAGCTTTCCTTCTCCCTGATCCACGATCCTGAGTTCCATTTTCCTATTTAGTCCTAAGCATTTTTATTTCTTCCTGAACCCTCGGGACGAACCGTTTTTTGAGCTCCTCAAGCCTTTCCTCTGACCTCGCCTCGATCGTGAGCCTTATCAGAGGAGACGTATTCGATGCTCTCAAAAGGATCCAGGCATCCTCCCATTCTATCCTTATTCCGTCTTCTTCTATCATCTTACCTCCGGATATCTTCTTTTTCAACCTCTCAACGACCCTGAACTTTTCCTCATCAGGGCAGGGGAAATCTATCCTTTCGGACGGATAACCCCTTGGCTGGAGATCAGGGAGATAGCATGCAAGGAAATAGGATATAGCTATCCCGTCATCAAAGGGGAAGATCTCAGGAACGATATAATGTCCTGATGCCTCAACCCCAAAGACTGCCTTATGCTTCCTGACAGCCCTCAGCATCCAGGTATGGCCGACCCTGCATCGGTAGAGTTTTTGCCTGTATTTCTCGACAAGGTCCTCTATCAGGAACCCGCATTCCAGATTAGCCACAACAGGGCCCGCCTTTCTCTTCATGATAATTTCGAGCAGGAGGGCAGCCACCTCTTCCGGTTTCAGCTTCCTTCCGTTCAGGTATATCACCATCCTGTCACCATCCCCGTCATAAGCTATCCCGAGCCTGAAGTGCTTTAGCTCTTTAAGCTCTACCTTGGTCGGGTCAGGACCCCTTCCGGGAAACCTGCCATCCGGCTGGCAGTTGAGAGAGGTTACCTCAAACCCTGCCTTTTCAAAGAGCTTTGGTGCAAGCAGGGATGCAGCCCCGTTTCCGCAGTCTATACCAATCCTGAGATGCGTCTGCGGCCTGAATTTCTCGAGGAGAAACTGCAGGTAAAGATCTTTGATGTCGCGATAGGAAACCCTTCCAGCCGATTTTGCCGGGGACCTATCAGAGAGCTTTTTTATAAGCTTGAGCTCGTCCTCCTCCACCCCAAGCCCGCCAGGATGAAAGAGCTTGACGCCGTTCCATTCAGGACCCAAATGCGAGGCGGTTATATAGGCATAGGGCATCCCAAGTTTCCATGCATACCATGCTCCTGCCCCGATCGGCAGGACACCGAGATCTATCACATCGTTCCCTGTCGCTATATATCCGTCCACAAAAGCGTCCCTGAGGACAGGCGAGGAAGTCCTGACATCCCTCCCGAGAATGAGAGGTCCTGAAAAGAAGTATCCTGTCCCGATCCCTATCTTTCTCATAATTTCCTGTGTCAGGTCCTTACCAAAAATCCCTCTTATATCATAAGCCCTGAAGATCTCAGCCATTTAAAAGCTCCTTTGCATATTCAAGGCTTATCTTCCCCTCTTTGACCATCCTCTCAGCTATCCTCTCTATCTCCTCCCCCTTAGCCCCGGCGGCTATCGCAAGGTTGCGTGCATGCAGGCGCATATGCCCCTTTTGGATACCTTCCTTTGCGAGAGCCCTTAGGGCTGCGAAATTCTGGGCAAGACCGACAGCAGCCATCACGCTTGATAGCTCCTTTGCCGATTTAACCCCCAGGATTTTAAGGGCGATCTGAGCAACAGGGTTGCTCTTGATCGACCCGCCAACAACCCCAACAGCCAGGGGAAGCTCTATCTCGCCCCAAAGATCCCCTTTTTCATCCAGCCAGTATCGTGTAAGGGGCTTATAACCATTTCTTGCAGCCCATCCGTGTGCCCCTGCTTCTATGGCTCTCCAGTCCTGACCTGTTGCCAACGCAACGGCATCTATACCATTCATTATCCCCTTATTATGCGTTACAGTCCTGTAAATGTCCTTTTCGGCAAGCCTGTAACCGTCAAGGATACCCTGGATCACGTCCTCTCCCAGCAGAGCTTTAGGCCACCTTGCCCTTGCCCTTGCAAGCCTGAGATCGCAGAGGTTGGAGATTATCCTGAACCCTATCCTCCCCCCAGTCAGCTCCTGGACCCTCGGTGATATCTTTTCGAGCATCGTGTTGACGGTATTCGCTCCCATAGCATCCTTCACATCGACCAGTAAATGCAGAACAAGCATCCCGTTCACCCGCTTTATCTCGATATCCTTTGCCCCGCCACCGAGCTTTGACAGGGTCTGGCTGCACGTGTTCGCCATCTCCAGCAGCTCTTCCTTGGCTTCCGTGATCCTTTTCTCTGCCTCTGGTCCTGCATCAAGGACCTGGATCTCCCCTCTCATGATGCTTTCATCTGCCTCTGCCCAAAAGCCGCCTGCCTCCCTTGCAAGCTTTGCAGCATGAGATGCTGCGGCTATCACAGACGGCTCTTCTATGACCATAGGTATCAGATAATCCTTTCCGTTTATCCTGAAATTGGTCGCGAGACCGAATGGAAGCTCTTGGGTCCCGACAATATTCTCTACCATCCTGTCCGCTATTTCCAAACCGAGCTTTGCGCTCGATTTCAGGGTCTGAATCTCCTCTTCTGTGAGTCCTCAAAATTCCTTAAGAAGCCTGAGTCTTTCCTCAACGGGAAGCTTATAGAAGCCAGGGA
>QMZZ01000074.1 GCA_003663445.1 Candidatus Aenigmatarchaeota archaeon
CTATCAATCTTAACCAATTTCCCTGAATTTTTAGATTGAAAATGGAATTATTACAATCTATTATACATTATCGGCATCTATCCTAATAGTGCCATTATTATCTGGCGGTCTTATTTCAAAATAGTAGGAATCGTTAATCGACCAAAGTCCTGATTCATTAATTTTGCAGTTATACCAATCCGAACCATTGATTGCCAAAAGACAGGATGTCAGGTTTGTGAAATCGCAACCAGCAGAACAGACGGTATAGGTAACTGCTTGAGGCACCAAAACCAAACCCGTAAACCTTATGACAGCAACAGTCAGTACAGCCAGAACGATAGCTACCAGCAGGAATTTTCCAGCAGCCATTTTTAAATTTGTCCGAAAGCCTTAAATATTCAAGCCCGTCTTATCCGAAAAGGCCTTTCGGTTTTATTGCAGCAGGAGATCCTCCTGCATGCCAGGAGAATCTCGGCCTGACCTGCAGGGTATAGATGCGCTCGGAATTGTCATCGAGAACCAATGCTGCACCCTTCAATCTCGGAAGGGCGTTCATCAAATCCTGGATATCTTCGAGCATATAGGTCTGCATTATCGATCTCAAAGCCCTTATATCAGCCTCTGCAGTCAGCCTGTGAGAGATTATAAGGTCTGCCTGTGCTAGAGCATCCTCATGAAGCTTTCCAGGCCTCTGGGTTATCATCAAAACAGATATCCCGGGTTCTCTCCCTTCTTTTATCAGGGTAAGCAATGGTTCGGTAGCTGCCGTTGGCTCTGTTCCGACGAATTGATGCGCTTCGTCCATCATGAGCCAAACCATCGGGATCGTCTTTCTCCTTTCACCCGCCATTACCTCAAATTCCTCTGCCTTTCTTGCCATCAATCTTTCCTGAAATACCTTTCTTGCCAGAAGCCCGACTATCATCGACCTGACAGACCATCCTGCAGATACCCGCATGTAATGGCTGACATCTATAACGGTTATGATCCCTGGCTCAACAAGCTCCTTAACGGTAGTCCCCTTCCTCTCGAACAGGCCCCAATCCTCTGCAGCCGAAAAGCGGTTGACTAAGGCATCCTTTACGGCTTTCTCTGTCCTTTTGTCTTCCTCCACCTGCTTTATGATGTCCTGAATCCCGTAATCTGTCCCGAATCTCGTTTTTACCTGCTTTATAGCTCTTTCTATCGCTATCCCGTGTGGGTCCAGCATCGAGAAGCCAAAAGTCATTATCCAATCCATTGCCGTTAGTTCGGAGCAGGCTAGAGTAAAACTTCCATCGACTTTCACCCCAACCTTCTCGTATTCCTTCACCCAGCCCTTCGGGACATAAAGCCTTATCGGCAAGCCCTTGGGCTTCAATCCCCATTTTTTCAAAAGTTCTCTATCCTTTTCATTCGGTGTTTTCATCGACCAGTATATCCCCATAGTGTCTATCATTATGACAGAAAGGTTTTCCCTGATCTCCTTGGGGAGCATTGCTATCTCCTCTGCTATCACTCCAGCAGAATAGCTTTTTCCTGTTCCTCTCTTTCCTGCCACCAGCACGACATGTGGCCTTATTACGTCCATATGGATCGGGTTCGTAAGATGGGCTTCCTCCCCCTTTCCGACTATGTGTTTTCCGATAAAAGCAGTCCCCTCAGCACCGTATTTTTTAATATCTTCCCTGTCCCTTCCTATCACTATCTTCTCGACAGCCATTATTAATATTAAAAAGCCATTAAATTAAATATGGCGAAGAAAAAGGGATTTGGGGACCTGGTGATGGAGTTCCTGCCAAAGCTTCTCGAGGCCCTTGAAGGAAAGGAAGCCAGAACAAGGATAAACCTTGACGGTGTGAGATTCAGGATCGGGAAGTCAGAAGTGGAACTCGGCGGGCATCTCGAGATAACCTTTGTCCCGTTAGAGAAAAGGAAGTAAGATGGCAGGGCTACTTCTGGACCTCTTGGAAAGGATAAGTGGAAAGGTTCATTTTTATATCACCTTAGGGAAAAAACCAGCACTCGAGATATTTCTCGAAGATAAAGAGATCGTGATCGAGATAAAAAGCCTTATCCTTGCCCTGAATGTCGGGATCCAGGAGTGGTTAAAAGCTGGGAGGCAAGGAACAGGACTTCTCGAGAAGCTAGAAAAAGCTGGATATAAGCTTAAGATAAGGTATAAGGGGCTTGAGATGGAACTCACATAAATGCTTTGGCATCTTCTACTTTCTGCCTCTTTCTTTCCTCCCATTCCCTGAGACTCTCCTCAAGGGTCCTTCCTTTTTCGGATTCTCTCGACTTCCTTTTCCTGACCTTGATGAAAACAGGCTGGTTTACGGCTTCCCCGATCACCAGGGCATGACCGACAGGCAAGCCTGCTATCTGCTCCTGTACGTCAGATGTTATCCCTTCTGCCGATTCGGCGATGTGCTTGATGTCATAGGGATTCGTTATCCGAAGGATTATGTTCGTGTTGCACTGGGAAAGGATCGTGGTATCGAGCCTTTTCGGTCTCTGGGAGACTAAACAGAGGGATGCTGAGAATTTTCTGCCTTCCCGGGCTATCGTTTGCAGGATGCCCTTTGCCAGGGCTTCCTTCCTTTTTGTTCCCTCAGGCACGAACTGGTGTGCTTCCTCTATCACGAGCAGGAAGGGCGGGATGAGCCCTTCTCTTCTTGCAGAAAAGAGTTTTGAGGCAAAATGCTCCACCACGAGCTGCTTCTTGAACCAATCGATCGTTCCTGAAAGATCGATAACAGAAAGCTGTCCTTCCCTTGCTATTTCGCGAATTTCTGGCTGGTCTCTCAGACCGAAGATCCCGAGCCTGATCAGCCTTTCCGCCATCCCCAAAAGAGCGTCCTTTGTTTCCTGCCTTCCCTCCCATTCCTCGATAAGCTGGAGGAGCTCTGATGGTGTCAGCTCTTTTTGGACGAGCTTCTCCAGAACCCTTGCCTGAGAAGGAGTGAGATCGAAAAGCATTTCTGCTTTCTTCAAGATCGGATTTAATTTCAGCTTTATATCCTCTATCCTCCAGACCCTTGTCTTTCCAGCATAATTCGGGTCCTGAGAAAAGCTTACATATTCGCCGTGGGGGTCTATCACGATAACAGCCGGCTTTAACCGCCTTTCCAAGAGCTCTTCGATCAGGACAGAGACCAGATAGGATTTTCCAGCCCCAGATAGAGCCAGAATGGCAAGGTGCTTCTGCAAAAGCCTTGTTAGGTTAAATCTAGCCTCAACCGGATGATGAAGGAGTTGGCCCAACCAGAGACCGTCCTGAACAAAACCGAAAAGCTTCTGAAGGATTTCAGGATCTGGCTCGAGAACCGGCTCTCCTGGAGAAGGCGGAAAAAGGCTTC
>QMZZ01000075.1 GCA_003663445.1 Candidatus Aenigmatarchaeota archaeon
AGCGAGGAGGTGAAGGAGAACTATAAAAGGCAGAGGAAGGAGCTTGCCCTAAAGCTTGCCGAGTTCGCCCAAAAACATAATGTGAGCATCCTCGTTCCGTTCGGGATAGAGGCAACCGGGATAACGCCCGAGGAAGCTCTCGAGATGTACAGGGAAGTTCTTCCAGAATTGAGGAAGGTTTATAAGGGAAAGCTTTCGATAGCCATTGACTGGAGGGGTTCGGATGATTGGTACAGGTTGAACTATTCTGGTCTGGATTACATTTCACCGCTCCTTTACCTGCCTGTATTTTACAGTTCTGTTGAGAGAATGGAGGAGAAGATAGAGGAGATAATAAACCTCTCCCAGGAGATAGACAGACCTGTCCTTTTCCTTTGGGTATCCCGGCTTGCGGACGGCAAGTTTTATAATAAGGAAACGGTTGAGGAATTTGTCAAGAACTTCCAGAGCCTGGAGGACATAAAGCTCTGGCTTTTCAGGACGATCTTTGATAAGCTTCAGGGAAAGCATATAACCGGGCTTGCTGTCTACTCTGTATATCCGGCAAGAAGGCTTGAGGCAATCGAGTACTCACCGGAAACGTTTTTCTGGCATTCCAAAAGGCAGTTCGACCTGGTTGCTGAAAGGTACAGGATCCCGTGTGAGGAAAGGAAGGATGCTGTAAGGCTCGAGGTAAGGATTGACGGAAAGCCAGATGAGTGGTTTGAGGCTGATCCTGTCTTCTTCAACCCGAGCGAAATCGTTCTCGATTTCAACGAAAGGTATTACTATGGGGACAGGATACGGATGGGTGAGGACGATTATCTCTACCTGGAAAACCTGAAAAGCCTTAAAGCCGTTTATGCAGGGGAGGATGATGAAAGGGTTTATCTGATGTTCGAGTTTTACGGAAAGCCCGAGAAGCTGACAAGGGAGGGTTTTGGCAGCTTGAAGATAGACAGGGACGGGGACGGGATTTACGACATCTATATCCAGCTTCATGAAGGAGGTGCTTACCTTGGTGAGCTGGTTTATGAGGATGAGGAGAAATGGGTGAACGAGAGGTTTGCTGAGGAGATAGAGACGGCCTATGGAGATGTGATCGAGGTAGGGATACCGAAAAGCATCCTTCAAACAGACGAGATAGGGCTGAAGTTCCAGGTCCCGGCGATGTGTATGACATGGGGAGGAATAGAGATAAGGATTTAAGCGAAAATTTTAAATGAAATGCCGCTATTTTGGAAGGTGCGGTGGGTGCTATTTCAACCTGCCCTATCCCGAACAGCTCAGGCTCAAGAGGCAGGGGCTCGAGGAAATCCTTCCACCTGGCTGGCCTGATTTCAGGCTGATAAGGTCAGAAAGGGTAAGGGGTTACAGGAGCAGGCAGGACCTGGTTTATGCTTTCGGAAAGCTCGGTCTGAGGAGAAGGGGAAGCTATAGGCATGTTACAGACCTGGAATCCTGCTGGCTCATGCCTGAAAGGGCCAACCAACAGCTGAGGGTGATAAGGGAAAGGATATTCGATCTCGAATCCTATGATTACATAAGACACAGGGGCTATCTGAGATACGTCACCTTCCGCTCGACCGCCTTCACCCAGGAGCTCATGATAATCTTCCTGACAGCCAAAAGGGACCCCAGGATCAGGAAGCTCATGAAAGCCGTGGAGGCAGAATCTGTTGTCTGGTCAGTAAATCAAGGGCTTGCGGATGTTAACTTCGGTGAGGTCAGGGAATGGATAGGGAGGCCGTGGATAGAGGAAAGGCTTGATGCTTACAGGTTCAGGATAGGGCCAAACTGCTTCTTCCAGTCAAACCCCTGGATCGCAAGGAAGCTCTTCCGATACTTGAGAAAGCTTGCCAGAGGGATTTCTGCTGAAAGGATCATCGACCTCTACTCAGGGATTGGATGTATAGCTGTATATCTTTCCAGTCTTGCCCCTGTAATGGCTGTTGAGAGTAATCCCGAGTCAGTCGAATACGGCAGGATCAACACCCAGCTTAACTCCTGCCAGATAGAATGGGTCCAGAAGGATGTCAAGGAATGGTTGAAGGAGCCTGGAGAAGCAGGATTGGCTGTACTGGATCCTCCGAGGTCGGGTCTCGGAGGGAAGGTCCTGAGAAGGCTGAAGAGATGGGGACCTGAAAGCATCCTTTACATCTCCTGCAACCCGGAAAGGGCTGTTGGGGAGATCCTAGAGCTGGATTATGAGGTCCAGGAGATAAGGGCTTTCGACATGTTTCCCCAAACCCCTCACCTAGAAGCAGTTTTCCTCCTGAGCCGTTAGAGATACCTCAGGATTTGTTTGACCTTTTTTATATAAGCCCTTGTCTCTATCGGGAACCCCCTTCCCTGCCTGAGCCTTCTTTTCGTTCCGTACTTTCCGTGATTATAGGCTGCCAGGGCAAGCTCCCTGCTCCCGAACTCGTCAAGATAGCTTTTCAGGATCCTTGCCCCGCAGTAAAGGTTTTCCAGGGGGTCCCAGAGATCATCCGGCTTCAGACCACAGTATTCCCTGGCTGTTTCCGGCATGAGCTGCATCAGTCCCCTTGCTCCCTTTCTCGAGATAGCATACACATCCAGGTTGGACTCGGCAATGGCGGTTGCCCTAAGGAAGTCCTCTTCCAGCCCTGTTTCCCTGCTCACGAGATCGAAAAGGCCATCGAGAAGCTGGTTAAAGTCCCTGTATTCAGATCTCATCTCAAGATAGGGCTTTCTCCCCTGCTTGATATCAGGCTCTTTCTGCCAGAGACCTGTCAGGGTATAGAGAGAAAGGAAGCAGTAAGCGAGAAGGGGGAGAACCCTGTCCCTGACCCTGATCCTCGGTCTCTCGAGCTTCTTCAGGTCCGGTGGAAGCATAGAAAAATAGAGAGGAAAGAAATTTAAAGAGAAATTAACTTATAACCTGGGTCCAAGAAAAAAGATGAGATACTACCTGATCAGGAGATGGAATTTTCCTGTTTCTATAGACGGGACGATAATCGATATCGAGACAACCGATGTGAATCCTGAAAAGGGAGAAATAATAACCTTCGGCTACTTCACCGGGAACACGATAAAGATATTCCAGAGGACCGATCCGAGTGAGAGGGGAAGGGACATATTTAACCGGTTCATCAGATCAGCCCTTCAAACCCTTCCGAGACCCTTCCATGCTTACAACTGCTCCTTTGAGGAGAGATGGCTTGGTGTCAGGTTCAGTCACGATCTGATGGCGAAGTGGAGGGAAAAGTCGGACAAGGGGAGGCAAAAGCTCAAATGGCCCAAGGTCTCTGAGCTGATCTCCCTTCCCCACAGCTACTATAAGCTCGAGGTCGAGGCAACCGGAAAGGA
>QMZZ01000076.1 GCA_003663445.1 Candidatus Aenigmatarchaeota archaeon
CTGGAGGACGTCTGCAGCCGATCTCATCCAGAACCACCTGACCTTCATGCTCTTCCACCACACAGCCATCTTCCCGAAAGAGCTCTGGCCTAAGGGGATCGTGACTTTCGGCATGGGTCTGCTTGAATCAGAGAAGATGTCAAGCTCTAAGGGAAGGGTAATCCTTGCGGCAGAGGCTCTTCAGAGATACGGAGCAGATCGTATCAGGCTCTTCCTCCGTCAGGGTGCAGGGCCCTGGCAGGATTTTGATTGGAAGGAAAAGGAGGTGGGGCTTTACAGGGAGAAGCTCGAGAAATGGGCTGAGTGGTTCAGGCAGAGATGGGAAGAGGTGAAAGGAGGAGGGAAGGGAAGGATAGACCTCTGGCTAAAATCTAAGGTCAGCCAGATCGTGAAAGAAGTAACCGAAAGCTTGGAAAGCTGGCAGATAAGGAAGGCAGGGCTTAAGGCATTCTTCGAGTTCTGGGATGCCTTGAGATGGTACTGCAGAAGGACCGAGGCTGGAGAGGCGTTAAGGGAAGCCATGGAAACATGGCTTAAGCTTCTAGCACCCTGGATCCCACATCTTACCCAGGAGCTCTGGGAGTGGATAGGAAAGCAGGGCTTCATTCATGAAGCAGGATGGCCGGAGGCCGGAAAAACGGATCCGAAGCTTGAGATGGGTGAGGAGCTTATAAGGAGGACGATGGAGGATATAAGGGAGATCATAAAGCTCAAGGGTCAGCCAAAATCCATCCGGATTTATACAGCACCTGAATGGAAGCATGAGGTTTACCAGCTCGTTCTCGAAGCGCTTGAAAGGAAGGCGGTTCTCAGGGATATCCTGACCGATCCGAGGGTACAGAAGCATGGAAAGCGCATCTTGGAATGGGTCCAGAGGCTTTTCAAGGAAGGAAAGCTGGCAGAGGTTTTGACAGCTCAGGAAGAGTATGAGGTGCTGAAGGAGGCAGAAGCATTCTTCAAAAAGGAGTTCGGATGCAAGGTTGAAGTTATCGAGGCGATAAAGGCAGAGGGGGAGAAAGCGGCTAGAGCAGAACCTGGCAAGCCGGGTATCGAGCTATGCTTCTAGCCCTTTTAGGGTTTCTCGATATTCTGGTCGGTATATTTCTTATATTCAAAATCGGTTTTCTTTTCTGGTTCGGGATAGTTTGGGTCCTCAAAGGTCTTTGGTCTGTTATCAGTTCTGCCGGATCAGGTTTTTGGCTGGATTTTCTCGGCTGGTTGGATATCCTGGCAGGAGGGGCATGCCTTGCTGTCTCTTTCGGATTAGAATTCTGGATCTTTTTCTGGTTGGGTGTTGCGATGGTGCTTAAGGGTCTTTATTCGCTGGTGATGGGTATTTCTTAAATCTTACTTTCAATCCTATTTATGAAGGTTTTTGAATACTATTCAAGGCCGGAGGTTCAGGACATCCTTTTCTGGTTCGGTCAGGAAAGGGAGGTTGTCGGTGTTTTTCAGAACGGATCCTATGGGCAAAGGCCCAACATGCTTTTGAACAAGGCAGACATCCTCAGTATGGTGAAGAAGGGGATGATAGAGTTTCACTGTTCGTTGGAAAGGTGGAAAAATCCGATGTTGCTGAAAAACCAGCAGGATTATGGGCAGCTGAGGAAGGGGTGGGACCTTGTTATCGACCTCGACCCAAAGGGATTCATTTACGGGAAGCTTGCTGTTAGGTCTCTGGTATGGGCACTGAGAAAGCACAAGGTCAGGGGTTTCTGGCTAAAGTTCTCAGGTGGAAAGGGTTTCCATCTTGGAATACCCTGGGAAGCGATACCGAAGGAGATAAACTGGAAGGAGACAGCCGGATTATATCCTGAGGTGGCAAGGGATGTCTGTGTTTATCTTAAAGATTTTGCAAGGGAAAGGCTTGAAAAGGATATCCTGAAGGTGAAAAATCCTGAGGAGATATCGGCAGAAACCGGGACAGGGCTTTCCGATCTGCTGACGAAAGACGGGATAGATCCGTGGAAGCTTGTCGAGATAGACCCTGTCCTCATCTCGCCCAGGCATCTTTTCAGGATGCCCTATTCGATAAACGCAAAGACAGGAAAGGTTTCGGTCTTGCTTGAGCCAGGGGATGTGGAAGAGTTCAGACCTGAGGATGCAGAGCCCGGAAAAGTGGTGGTGAGACGGTTTCCAGAGGTGGAGGAGGATTCGGCTGAAATACTCTTCACAGAAGCCCTCGAATGGATTGCGAGTAGGAGAAAGGAAGTAAAAAGGAAGCCGATCGTGAGAAGGAAGCCGAGGAAAGCTGAAAGGGCTCCCTGTATAAAGCTCATCCTTGAAGGACTTCCGGATGGCAGGAAAAGAGGACTTTTCATCCTCCTGAATTACTTCAAGTCATTGGGCATTCCGTGGGAAAGGATAGAGCAGGAGATATGGGAATGGAACAAACGGAACAAGCCGCCTCTCAGGGATAGCTATGTGAGAGCCCAGCTCAGGTATGCAAGGGATAAAAAAGCCATCCCCCCGCCTAATTGCCAGAACGATCTTTACTATAGCTCCATAGGTGTTTGCAAGCCAGATCAGGGTTGTCAGGGAATAAAGAACCCTGTAAATTATGGAAAGAAATTAAAAACCAGGAGGAAATAATCAAGATGCTTACCTATGATGCGATCAGAAGGCTTCTTGAGCTAGAAAAAAGCACGGAAAAGCTTGTGAGGCTTCCGGAAGGATTTTTTTCAGAAGTAAGGGCATATCTTCAGAAAAAGACCGAGGCTGAAAAGGAAAGATGGGAGATAGAATCGGCAAAAGAGCTCGTGAAAAGCCTTCTTATGATAAGGGAAGGTAAACTGCTAAGGCTTGCGAGGGATTCTGTCAGGCTCGGGCTCAAACCCGAAAACCTGCTTGAAGAGGAGAAGGAGTTCTTTGATGAGATAGCCAGGGCTGTCAGGAAATGGCAGGAGAAAAGGGAGGGTATTTTCCAGGATGGGGGGAAGGTCATGGTTGTTCTCCAGAAGGACTTTCCTGATTTCGTCGGTCCTGACCTGAAGGTTTATGGTCCCTTCAAGGTAGGGGATGTTGCAAACCTGCCTGCAGAAAATGCAAACATTTTAATAGAAAAAGGAATAGCTAAAAAGATATGAAATTCCCAAAATTGCTCAGGACCCTTTGTCCGTATTGCAGGAAACATACTCAGCATAAGGTATCTGTGGTGAAGAAAAGGCCGAGGGGGAAGGGTCATCCCATGTCCCAGCCGCAGAGGAGATTCGAGAGGAGGCTGAAGGGTTATGGTCCGTTCCCGAGGCCAAATCCAAGGGGTGAGGGGAGGCCGCCCAAA
>QMZZ01000077.1 GCA_003663445.1 Candidatus Aenigmatarchaeota archaeon
ATTTAGTATAATAAAAAATTGAATCTGTTCGTTGAGCAAATTTATTAATAGAAGGACCTTCTCTCGCTATTCTTGATCTATTAACAACAATCTCATTCCTAAAATTCTCTCTGCCAAAAATTTCATCCATTAAAACTTTGACATAATGTCCGAAGTGATAGTCAATTCTAACATAAATGCTTCCATCATCTGAAAGAATTTCTCTAAGCAAGATTAATCTCTTCCTCAACCATTCTAAATATTTTGCCCCTATTAGTTTTGCAGAATAAGCTCCTACATTTCCTTTTCCATATACATCTCCCGTTCCGAAAGGTGGATCGATATAGACTAATTTAACTCCTAAACTTCCATCTGGGTTTTTAAGTTTTCCTTCTTCTTTCCATTTTAGCAATTCCTTAAGGACTTGTAAATTATCTCCAAAAATAATCATATTGTGCCACTCGTTTTCTTTTATCTCTCCAAAACTTTTAACTATTTGTAAAGGAACGGCCATGGTTTCAGTAATGATGTCTATATCCCTTTCTTTGCCAGCATAAATTAGTTCAGCTTCTTGTTTGGGTTCGAAAAGAAGCCATTTAAACTCTTCTGGCAAAGGCTTGCCTTCCTTTAACCTTTGGACAATAAATTCTATTTGCTCCTGTGTTACTTTTTGCATTTTTATTTTTTAGGATTATAAACAAATTTTGAAATCCATTCAGCGGTTTTTTCTAAATGTGAAAGATTATCTATTCCCTTTTTGCAGTTTTCAATTATCTCGTAAGCTGGGGTATCGGGTTTTAATGTGGTTTGGATGGTTTGGATAAATCCTGATATAAATGAGAGGATAAAGGATATTACTATAAGCATAGCTGCTATAGGATTCATATTTTCTCCTTGAATTCCCGATTTAAAAACACTTTCGCCTGAAAGTATAAACAAGCTTTTTAAAATTTTTCTTCAAATTTGAGGGATGGAGTTGGGGTGTCGAGGGAAGGTTTGCGGGTTGAAGGAGTATGTGGCTGTGGTTTTTGAGAACTGTTTGAACTGCAGGGTTGTGGAGCTAAGGGAGCTTTATTATAGAGGGGATTTCAGGGAGATGGAGGAGGTGGCGGGAAGGATCAGGGAGGATCAGGAGAGGCTTGACGGGCTTTACAGGATGGATGAGTTCAAAAGAAGGGTCAGGGAGGCTGTGGAAGTGGCAAGAAGGTTTTATCAGGAAAGGGATCCTGGGTTTTCTGAGAGGATGAAGGAGCTTTTTAAGGATTTAGTTACTTATTGATAGTATAAATATTGAAGCAAATTCTTAATATGATGGGGGTTGAGGAGTTCTCGGAAAAACTGGTCGATTATGGTAGGGGATGCTCTGATGTCGGGCTTGAGATGGTGGATAGGGCAGGAAAGGAGGATTATAATGCTGTCCTGATCCCGAGCAGGGGGACTATCCCTATCTTTCTCGGAGCGCTTTACGGCATCTCGATTTACGGCAGGGAGGGATTTAGGGAGTGCGAGGAGTTTCTCGAAAGGCTCAAGATGCCGTCTTTTTTTGCTTCCCATCTCGAATGCATGGGGCTGGATGACCTGATAAAAAAGGATTATCAGGGAAATAGGTTTGCCCTCCTCCTCCCGTTCACGGCTGATTTCACCGGAAAGCTCGAGTGGGGTTCTGAACCGATAAGGAAGTACTGGACGAAGGTGATGGAAAGCTTTACCCTTCCTCCTGAAAAAAGACATGAGTCCAGGGAGTTCTGTTCCTTCATGAAGACCTTAAGGGAGGTCGAGAAGAGGAAGGGGCTTGCTGATATATATGAAAGCATCCCGAGGGTCGAAAGCTTTATCCTGATAGACACCCTGATAAGTGGTAAGGCTGCATATGAGATCCTGAAATCCTTTGAATCGATGGAGATGTATCCCTATACGATCCTTGTGTGCGATCAGAGGAGGGAGAGGTTGAGGAAGCCGGAATACAAGGCGTATCTCGAAGGTAACGGAAGGGTGAAGATGATCGATGTGGACTCCCTGGTGACGGAGGATAAGGGAGCTTCCTATCTCGGTGTTTACTCGGTAGCCTATCCTGACCTGATGGGGAAGAGTATGGAAAACGGTGGGTTCTGGGCTGCTGAAAGCTGGATCCTAGATTGGGAGATCGATTCCTATTCAGGGCAGTCCTTCAGGAAGCTGATGGGGGCTCTTCAGAAAGCCATCAGGAAGGGGATCGGGGTCGAAAACTCTTCCCTGGAGGATGATGTCGCTGAATTCCTCACTCATGCTAAAATGGAAAGGGATTTGGAGGACATCAAGAGGTATCTTAACGAGAATGTGATCTCGCCCTATTTTCAGGACAGTTTCGAGATTTACAGGACGAAAACCGGTGTCCTGATGGTGAGCTTTCCGGAGGAAAAGGTCAGAGGTTTCTCTTTATAATTTTTTTCGCTTCATTATAGATCTCGTTTATTTCCCTTTCCTTATATTTCTTTAAAACCTCCAGCAGATCTCGGATCTTGCTTTCGTTCAGAAGGATCGGTTCAGGAAGGTTGAGATCCTTTATATGGCAAAAGGCCTCTTTGGCGGCTGATTCTGTAGGCTGACTGCCGGGTATTCTCGGGATCTCGTTGTTGAGGATTATTATGCCCTTTTCGAGTTCCTTTTTCGAAAGTCTGTAGAGGTCTCTCATCGAGTTTATTTCTTCAACCTGATAGCCGTTCAGGTAGGGCAGGCGGATCCCTATCGCGTATATTTCCTTTGTTTTACCTTTCATAGGTAAAGAATTTTTTCCATTTAGCTTTTTAAAGTTTTTTGAAATTAAGTCAGTATCCAAATTTAATCCCCCTTGCAAAAAATTAATTATGCCTGTTTTCATGCTCGTGCTCGATGGGTTGGCTGATGCAGGATGGCCGACCCCGCTGGCTCTTGCCAGGAAGCCGAATATTGACAGGTATGCATTTGAAGGGATCCTGGGGACGCTCGATATCGGTTATCGGGGTTATGTTAATTCTGATTTCGGCTATCTGAACCTTCTGGGCTGTTATTCTGAAAGGGATTATCCTGGAAGGGGGTATCTTGAAGCCCTTGGGATCGGGCTCGATCCAGGGGAGGAGGATGTCTGTATAAGGGCGAATTGGGCGACCCTGGATAAGGACGGAAACCTGCTGGACAGAAGGGCGGGAAGGGAGACCCTCGGGCTTGAGGAGCTGGCAGGGGAGCTCGAGATGGAGATCCAAGGCGTGCATATAGCAGCTTATCCCTCGGCAGGACATAGGGTCGTGCTTGTGCTGAGTGGAAAGGGGG
>QMZZ01000078.1 GCA_003663445.1 Candidatus Aenigmatarchaeota archaeon
GTATTGAGATATGCTATTACACTTATTGTTACTATTACCGAAAGCACAGCAATAACAATTTTTTGCAGTTTATTTTTCTCCATTTTATTACCTCCTTTCATAAATTAATTATTGTTCCTTTTATATCTTTTTGTTTTAAGCTCCTGAAGCCCATTGCATATAGCTTCGATTCAGATTTTCTTCAAACTTTACCGAGAATGATAAAATTTAAAAATATCTTCAACTAATTATTAATTATCCCCATGTCAGCCCACAGGTATTCATGGACATGCATTTTTGCGATTCTGCTTACACCTGTTGTTAAGGGCTGATTGGGGATGATCCGCCTTTCCCGCGGGGACCCTCTCCCTCGGGTCGGGCCAAATTCTGTCTGGGCGTCCTGACTCAGCCCTTTCCTTCCCACCCCTATCCTTCTGAAGGGCTGATAAGGAGCCAAGCTAGTAGCTAAACGGCCCGAGGGTTTTGAATTTTTTGTCAATTTCGTTTTATTTTAAAAAAGATAGAAATTAGATTATTTCAATCTAATATTATACTCAAAAAGATACGGATTGAAGTTTTCGTCATAACCCAATTCAAATACCAATCTTACAAAGGTTACATTTTCCGGAACGCCTTCAAATAATATGTAACCTTTCTTGGTAGCACCGGGATAAATTTTAGAAAAAGTATCTAATGTTCCATCGGAAGTTTCATGTTGATTTCCTTGATCATCTATAATTACCATCTCAGATGTTGAGAAATAATCACTTTCACTTCCAACATTTTTAACTTGCATATCCACTCTAAAGTATTGTTTTCTCTCGCCCCATTCATAAAGAACGAAGAATCCCGCCTTTGTTACGGTTACTTCAAAATTCCCCTTTCTTATCGTTTTGTTAACATTTGTGGCATTTTTGTTATATTCTTCCTCTGCCATTTCTGTGAGTTCTTCTTCTGTGTAAGTAGGTATCTCTACTGTTGTATCTTCTGCGTACAGCTTCTTTCCATCTGGGGTCACAAAGGTGAGAACTGCCCTCCCAAGACCAATGTAAGAAATGCCTTTTTTGATCTCAGATATCGGCACTCTCCATTCATACGCTTTTCCGATACCTTGACCTGTAAGTTCAAATTGATAATCGATAAATTCTGATGCCTTTACATCGAACTCTTTATAATATAGGGAGTTATTCAAATCGTCGAATATTTCTAATTTTACATGACCGTCCCCAGGAATGTTTCTTCCATTCGCATCTTCAAGTAAGAAATAAAATCTGATTGCTTCTCCTTCTTTAGAGGATGCAAAAAGGTTTATATTGGCAGGTGAACCTTGTTCTTGAATACAGCCACTGACAAATATAATCACAATAATTGCTATTAACCCTAAATATTTTTGTTTTTCCATCTTGGTTTCACTAAACTATTAAATCTTTTTCTTTAAAAGCTTTTTATAAAATATCTGTTATAGCATTTTAATCACGAAATGCCAGACGAGCTCATCGATGTTATAGATAAAAAGGGGAACATAATAGGAAAGAAGCTTAAAAGCCTTGTGCATAAGGATGGAGATTGGCATAAAGGTGCGCATGTATGGATAGTGATAGACGGAAAGATACTTTTGCAGAAGAGGTCCGAAAGAAAAGATATTTTTCCAGGAAGGTTTGATGTTTCGTGTGCGGGTCATGTGAAAAGCGGTGAAACTTACGAGGAAGCGGCGATCCGGGAGCTGAAAGAGGAGCTTGGAATAGAGGCCGACAAGAGCGATCTTTTGCTTTTGGACAAAAGACCCCAGATAACAAGGATCAGGGAAAAGGGCATAATCAGCAGGGAGATTATAAAGGTTTTTCTTTTGAAGAAGAGGGTTGAGCTAAAAGACCTTTCCGTTTATAAGGATGAGATTTCAGAGGTGAAATTGTTCGATCTTGACGAGCTTTTGAATCTTTTGAAAAACAAGCCGGAAATGTTCGTTGAAGATAGGGAGTATTTTCTGGATACGATCGAGAAGATCAGAAAAATAACATCGTTATGACCTTTTCTTGATCAGCCCGAACCTTTGACAGGTCTCGAAAATACACCATGCATAGGTTATGGCTTCGAAAGCCAGGACCCAGTCCCTTTTTTGCATAAAATGTTTGCAATCGGATATATAGGCCCTGATGTTCTCCATAACAGACCGGATCGCCTCAGGATCGAGCCTTTCTGTGGGAACGGCCTGGGAAAGCTCCTTTTCCAGCCTTTCCAGCCATTTTTTCGTTTCCCTTTCGAGTCTTTCCCTCTCCTCCATATTTAATAAAAATTTACCAATAAATTTTATGGAAGAATGGGTTCTAAAGTTCGAAGAGATAACTAAGGAGAACAAAAAGGTCGGGGGAAAGGGAGCAAATCTTGGAGAGCTTGTCCAGATAGGCATTCCCGTCCCTCCGGGGTTTGTCGTCACAACCGATTCCTATCAAAGGTTTCTTGATTATAATAATCTCCAACCCCAGATAGACGAAATCTTGGCAAGAACCAATCTGGAAGATCCTAAAAGCTTAAAAGAGGCATCAGAAGAAATAGAAAAGCTCATAACTGCTTCTCCGATTCCAGAAGAGGTTTCCAAGGCCATCTTGGATGCCTATGAAGAGCTTTCGGTAGGTCACGAGATCAAGAAGGTCGGTGGGATAGCTTTGGATTTCATCAAGGCAGGAAGGGAGGATGTGTGGGTAGCAGTTAGGTCTTCGGCAACAGCAGAAGATCTTGCCACGGCTTCCTTTGCAGGGCAGATGAGAACCCTTCTGAACATCAAGGGAGGGAAAAGACTTCTCGAGGCCATAAAGCTTTGTTGGGCATCGCTTTTCACACCCAGGGCCATATTTTACAGGAAGCAACAGGGGATAGAGGTCATGCCCTCGATGGGTGTGATAGTTCAGAAAATGGTGAACTCTGAAAAATCGGGCGTTATCTTTACCGTTGATCCGACTACTAACGATCCTGAAAAGATAGTGATAGAGGCATCCTGGGGCTTGGGAGAATCGGTTGTATCCGGTGCAGTGACACCAGATACATACATAGTTGATAAAAGGACCCTAAAGATACTAGAAAAACGCATCGCAGAAAAGAAGGTAGAGTATATAAGAGATCCTAAAACAGGAAAGACTATACATGCCGAGGTGCCACCGGAAAGAAGAAACATACCAGCATTAACCGATGAAGAAATTATAGAATTAGCAAAATATGGAATACAAATAGAA
>QMZZ01000079.1 GCA_003663445.1 Candidatus Aenigmatarchaeota archaeon
GAATCCTTCCCATTTGCTTGCTGAAATGAAAAAAGAGCAGTGCGCATAAAGTTTTGAGAGAGTCCTTTCATCGACATTTCCCATAAACTTTACTTTATCTTCTATCCCTAACTTTTTTGCTTTCTTTTTTAATCTCTCTACCTCCCTGCCTTCACCTACTGTTATTAAAGGATATTCTGTTAATTTGACTAATTCGAGCAACTCATGCACTCCTTTATATCTTTCATGTCTGCCAACAAACAGCATATAACCTTCATCTTTTCCTGTTCTAAATTTTCCAAAATCCACGCCATTATATACAACTTCAATTCTATCTTTTGGTATAAAATACCGTCTTGCAAGCTCTTCGGCTAGGTAATGTGAGACAGCAATGATTTTCTTATCAAAACGATAAAAAAGTGCATGGATTTCCAAAAGAACTGAGCGAGGAAATCTTTTTATTAAATTTCCGAAGTAAACTCTTTGGAACCCATGATAAGTTGCTATTACGGGTTTTTTCGAAAAAAGGCATGGAAGATTTAAAATCTCATGATGCGGATTTACCAAATCGTAGTTTTTAAGATATTTAGGTAGTTTGAGGTACATTCCTAATGCTTCATACCCAAAGATTTTTCTGGAGGGTATTATTCGTGTTTTAACGAATCTATCATAATAATCCGTTTTTGCACAAATCACTTCTATATCGAACCATTTTTCAAGTCTTTTTCCAAGCTCAAACATTACTCTATCTATACCCTTTCCTTTCATAAAATATGGATTCACCATCGCAATTTTCATTTCATTCTAAAACCTTGTATATCTTTATAAGCTTGTTATCGAAAACCTTTTCTACCGGCAAGCCGTATCCGTCCATGAACATGAGCCTGGTGAAAATGGTGTTTTTTGCTTCTGGTGGGATAAGGAACGTGCCGAATGATGCAAAGCTTATACAGCCCTCGAACTCGGGTGTTTTGTTTCCGAGTCTTTGGATGCCATTAGGGGAGCAGACGTCGTTTATCCATGAAGCTGAGATAAAGCTTTCCCCCTTTGAGATGAGCAGCTGTGCAGGCCCTAAGACAGCTCCGGTAGACTTGTTCACAGGGACCCATATTTTGTAGGGACCGAGGGAAAACTCTGAAATGAGCTTATCGTCCTTTGGATAGATGGCTGTTGGATAAAATTGAAGGATGCTGACTATCTGCTTTCCGCGTGTTGCTATTTTCGAAATCGCTCCATATTTACCTGGAAGTGTATAGTCCATTAGGATATAATCAACCCCGTATTTGTCCTTGAGCCATGGTTCCCATCCTGTCCAGTTTTCTGGCTCGTCTGTAAACCAAAGGGCTACAGTATATCTGGGCCCTACACCTCCTCCATCCGTGACAGAAGGTCTCTGACCCCGGGTCTGGAACCAGTAACCGAAGTCCCACCAGGACAGAACATTAGAATATGGCTCGGTTTTCTCAGCCAAAAACTGCATGGCTTCGTACCATGGTTGGCCAGGGGCGAAATGATAGGTTCCGTTCTCGTCTATTCTTAAGCACGGTTCTCCTGGAGAAAGGAGCTGGGTGAGGCAGATGCTTGGTCCCTGATAACCGCCATAGACCCAACCATTGGCAACATTGGTGGTGATCGTAAGGAGGATGAAAAGCGCGACCGCTCCTGTAAGATAGTTTTTAATAGGCCAGCCCTTTCTCTTTCTATATTCCTCTGTTCTGTCCCAGAGCCAGCTGAGCAGATAGCCGGAAAGGAGGGCAAAAGGAGGTCCGATAAAAACGATCAATCTCATCTCAAGGTAAACCCCGGTAACAGCAGAAAGGAACCAAATAACATACAGGAAATCGAAAAATTCCCTCTCGCGATAGATCCTGTAGAAGAGCAAGAGAAGACCTAAAAGAGCTAGGGGCCAGAGTGAAAAGATTTTGTTAAGTTCTCCTAACGGAAGGATGGCCGAAGCGTAATGTGTGCCTGTTTTCGCGATGATGGCATCCCAATTACCTGGCTGGGATTCGGCGACCGTGGACATCTCTACAGATTGCCATCTTGCTGTAAAGGACTGATACCTTTGGTAAACAAAATCGGAGAAGAGCATGGAGAAGGCTGTGGATAGAAGCAGGAAAAGGATAAGGGTAGGGATCAGCCAGGGGAACTTTTCTTTTTTCACCCAACCAAATCTTTCTGCAGAAAACCTTGCCAGAAGCAGGAAAAGGACAAAGTAGCAGACAAGGAAGGAAAATGAATCAGGGCTTGCAAAGCCTGTTGGCATGAGCTCTGGTATAAGAACGCCCAGGATAATTGCTGGTGCAAATGCGTATAAAAGGCCGAGAGAGTAGCGGTTCAGCAAAAGAAGGAGGAATGTGACAGAAGCGAGAAGGAGGAAGGGGAAATTAAACCCACCCCAGGCAGATGCTGTCAGGCCAAGGCAGATACCAGAAAAAATTCCCCATTTCCAATCCTGTCTTTTATAGGCAAGGATGAAAAAAAGGATTCCTGCTAGAAGGAACGGCATGGCTGTTGGTTCCTTTTCGAAAAACCCGGCAGAAGTTCTGTCGATGAAGGCTGGGATGACAGAGGCAAAGAGGGCAGAAAGCAGACCTGATTTCCAGTCATAAAGCTCCCTGCCTATAAAGAAAATCAGGATGCATGCCAGAGCTCCCATCACAGCCGGAAATATTATGGCGAAATGCAGGTAATGCATGCCGAAACCGCCAAAAAGGAGATAGATAGAGGCAGGAAGGAAGAAGGGCAAATAGTAATCGAATTTTGTATCGCCGAATGGATAATGACGCATCCAGTCCTTTTCCGGAAGCTGGAGGTTGTGCTGGACCATATACTCTGAAATCCTATAGATGTAAAAGGGATCTAGTGCCTGGAGCTCGCCATACTTGGCAGGCTGAAGGCGGATCGAGAGAGCTAAAAGAAATATAGCTATAAGAGAAACAGCTATAAGGGCTTGCTTTAACCCGAATTCCATAATTATTTCTATTTTTTATTTTTAAAATATGGCTGAACATCTGGATGAGATAAAGCTTCATCCGTTATATCTAAGCCGGAAGGAAAAAAAGATTCTGCTCAAGCAGTACAAAAGGGAAAGAAGGCAGGGGACGGTTGACCCGGAAATAGCGAAATATCTGGATAGGATAAACAGCTTCAGATGGGTTGCAACGATCAGGTCCTGCCAGGGTCATGGATATCCTGGCCA
>QMZZ01000080.1 GCA_003663445.1 Candidatus Aenigmatarchaeota archaeon
GAGTCAGATGATGCCTCTTTGGGTCTCTGAAAACGGCCTGTTGTTCGCAACTGGCCTGAACATGACAGAATATAAAGCCAGATATGCTCCACAGGGAGAATTTGACGCTCCTGACAGCGAAAGGCCGCAGGTGGAGCTTTTCGTGATGTCCTTCTGCCCCTTCGGAACTCAGGCTGAAGGGCTTCTGAAGCCGGTCGTGGACCTGCTTAAGGAAAAAGCCGATTTCAGGGTCAGGTATATCGTCAGTATCAGCAATGGCTCTGTAAGCTCCCTTCACGGAGAATATGAGGCAAACGAGGACCTGAGGCAGATATGCATTCAGTACAAAGAAGCCGAAAAGTTCTGGGATTACCTGATGAGGTTCAACTCCGAGTGCAGGCAGTATGCAGGAGATAACGAAGCTGTCAAAAACTGCTCGGTGGGGATAATGCAGGAGCTGGATATCGATTTTGAAGCCATTCTTGAATGTGCTGAGGGAAAGGAAGGTCTCGATTACCTGGATATAGATGAGTCCATAGCTTCTGCTTACGGCATCTCGGCATCACCGACCCTTGTGGTCAATGGGATGATCTACAGCGGTGAGAGGTCTCCCGAAGCATATAAAAAAGCTGTTTGCTCTGGTTTTGTCCAGCAACCCGAGGAATGCTCCCAGGAGCTTTCTGTCCAGTCTGGAAGCGCTTCTGGAATGTGTTAAAGAAAATTTAAGGGGGCTGAAGAAAAATTTTTAAATGAAGAAAGAGATTTCCACAGCATTTTATAAAAAATTGCGTTCTTACTATTTAACCTATGAAAAATACTTTATATTTCACGAAATCATTTTATGTGAGTCCCTTATCCTTCCTGAGATTTTGGGCTTTCCTAAAAAAGTTGTAAAGCTTTTAGATATTGGTTGTGGGGACGGCTCGACGACAGAATTCATTTTAAGGGATGTTAAAGATAAAAAGTTTGTAATCGATGCTATAGATCCGGTTCCTGAGTATGTTAAAGCTTATAGGAAGCGGTTTAGGAATGCCAATGTCTCTGTTACTGAATGGGAGAAATTTCAGACAAAAAAGAAGTACGATATAGTTATTGCCATTAACTCGCTTTATGGTGTTCCTGTTGAATAGATTTTATAAGAAGTTTTTGGATATTCTAGAGCCTGGTGGAATGGCTCTACTTTTGCTTTTGTCCGAAAATTCGACGATAGTTAAATATGCAAAGGAGTACTGGAAGAATGTCCATAATACAGAATATGTTAGGAAATATTTTGAAAAAATCTTGGAAAAAGTTAAAGATTGGTTCCCAGAAGTAGAGGTTTCTATTGCGATGAAAAGAGGTGGTATAAAGATACCTTATGAGGATATCTTGAAGATTACCGGGTTTTTTCTTTACTGTAGTAAAGAAGAGGTTATAAAATTGCTTGAGAAAGGGAAGATAGGGTGTTTGCCGGATTTTAGTGATTTTTTGATGACTTATGGGATGATGGTGTTGAGAAATTTTTAGATTTAGAGATACTTCAGCCCTGTCAGGTTGGCTAGAAGGTGCTCTGGTGAAAGGTTTTCGAGGAAAATATCTTCCTTCTTATGATAGCCGTGATCGACCCAGGCCGAAGCTATCCCGGCTTCATGGGCCGATTTTATGTCATGGGTAGTATCCCCAACATACAGGACACCTGCTCTTTTCCTTTTTCTTTTCAGGTTTATTCCCATCTCCCTGCAGACCTTTCTCAGCCCTTCAGCTTTATCCCAACAGCCTCCCCGGATGAGCTCGAAAAAGTGATCGATCCCGTATTCCCTTGCCTCGGCAAGCAGGTGCTTTTGAGGATGTGCGCTCAAAACAGCCATCCTAACATTCTTTTTCTTCAGGAATTGTAGGGTTTCCTTCACTTCAGGATAAATCTTCGGTTTTACTCCGTTGAAACATACTTCATCGTAAAACTTGGAGAACAGTTTCACCAATTCCTCTGGTTCGGTGTTGATGCCTTCAGCCCGGTAAAAATCCAAAACCGAACTCCCGATGTTTTTGATCCACCTTTCGAAATCTACCTCTTCCTGATCGAAATATTTCAGCAAAAGCATATTTGCCCGGTAAACAGGTTCCCTATCGTCAGAAATGGTCCCGCTCCAATCAAAGATTATGACCGAATACATAAGCTCTATTGTGAGTGAATTTTAAAAATCTTTTTTTCAGAAAAGTAACCTTTAAATATTTATCATTCAATAGTAGTTCATGAAGTGGGAATTATTGCTGGTGATCCTGCTTTTACCTGCTTTTGTTCAGGCTCAGGTAGATGTCTATGGCGTGAGGGCGGAGAATGGACTGGTCTGGGGCTTTCTGAAAAACCTCGGTCCTGAATCTGCGGTAGGATATCATTTTGAAATAAATGGCGTTCGGGTTTGGGAAGGACAGGTAGAGCTTGGAGAGAACCAGAGCCAGAGAGTCGAATTTCCGTATTACTTCAGCCCAGGAAGATACAGGATAAAACTCTCTGCTGGTGAGGATTACGAGGAAATCATTTTAGTCATGCTTCAGGAAATCGAGTGTCAATCACCTCCGGGCTGGGAAGGACAGGAAATCTGCCAGCCAGACGGGATATACAGGTGCGAGTCAGGAAGCTGGAAAAAGCTCGAGGTTTCCGAAGAAGAGTTCTGCCGGAGATGCGGATGTGAGGGGGAAGCTGAGAGGGCTTGTGGTATTTTCTTTTCTTCCTATGAATGGATAGAAAAGGCTGTGGAAAATCAGCCAGTAAGAATAGGTTTTGAGATCGCCAGCCTTCAGCCCCAGGAGGTCTCTGTGGAGCTTTACCTGAACGGAAGCTTGAACCAGACCGAATCTTTCTGGGTCGAAGATAAAAAGGAAAGTAGCTTTGAACTTTCCCTTCCTCCAGGTACCTATCAGATCGAGGTCAGGGCGAGATCTTCCTGTGGCTCGGATTCCTTTGGATTTCTTCTGGATGTAAGCCCCTTCGAACATCAGGAAATACCGCAAGAAGAGGTTCAGGAAGAAGCAAAGCCAAAACCTGAAACCACAGTAGAGCTGGAGCCGGAAGAGATCGAGATGGCTTTGGGCCAGACCCGAGTCATCAGGCTGGACATCACCAGCCATCAGCCCCAATATTTCAGGATAGAAGTCAGTCCGGCTGAGATAGCTGCATGGCAGGAAAGGGTATGGGTCGAGGAAA
>QMZZ01000081.1 GCA_003663445.1 Candidatus Aenigmatarchaeota archaeon
AGGTACGACAGCATAAATGGCGGCACCCATCTGTTACTCTCCTTTCTCTTCTTCTTTCTCTCCTGCTCCTTCCCCAGCTTCTTCCAGTTCCTCTTTAGTGCGCGCCACAACTCTTCCATCATCCAGCCTGACAATGTAGGCCTCCACCCTCTTACGTTTCGGTACCCTGAACCGTAACGTCTTCAACAGTTCCACCAAGGATTTCACCCCCTTGACCAGTTACTTTGTCTTTTACCCTCTGCCCCTTTTTAAACCTCAACCCAAGGCCTTCCTCAGGCTGTGGGACAAGGGTATCCTTCTTACTAACATCCCTTTTCCACATGGAGGCTTCCGTTACTCTGTCGAGTATCTTAATACTATCCATTCTTCACCCCCTTTTGAAATAACCCTGAAAGCGTCCTTGCCAAGCCAGACCCAGATCTCTCTTTTCACCTCCAGCTTTCCGTCAGGACCTTCCAGGTACTTCTGCCTGATTCTCTCAGATGGCTTGACGCTCTTAACCTGGATCAACCGGATATCCTCCTCCCCGATAGCCACAAGGTCATAACGGCCATGAGAGCCAGCAGCCCTCACGACCTCATACCCGGACCTTTCCAGGATCTCCTTGGCTATTCGTTCCCTTCTTGTTCCCCGACTATAGCTTGCCATACGCCTTCCCTCCGAGCGTTCATGAAAGCGTTGTAACACTCCTGGCACAGGTGGATCACCATGAGAGTATCAACCAGAACCATTTTGTCACAGAAAGCACATCTACCCTTGATCTCCCTTAAGTGAGGTTTCGCATCTGTGAGCTTCTGGACCGGGATAACCTCTTTAATTTGCTCATACTGACCCAAATCATCCCTGATCATCACCCTTAGGGTGGCTGGTGACGCTCCTCTCTCAATCGTGTACTGCAAGAACCACATGCGTCTCTCCCTGTCCGGGTGTTTCATGATCTCCAACGCGTGCATCTTCTTGATGTGTCCTGCCCTAAGTGCGTCCAGGATCTCAGGATCACAGTCAACCAGCTTGTGCAAATCCCTGACAGTTGTCTCGCTTTTGCCCCAGATCTTGGCTATCTCGGCATATGTGAGACCCCCCTTTTCCCTAAGTTCGTGAATGAGATACGCCTGATCAACTTCGCTAAGCTCCTCCCTCTTGATGTTCTCATGCACCATCGCCACCAGCTTGTTAAGGTCGTCCAGGTCTCTTACAATCGCCGGTATCTCGTCCCAGCCCAGCCTCTGGCATGCAAGATAGCGCCTCACTCCAGCTATGATCTCGTAACCATCGCCGTCCGGTTTGACCGTTATGGGATTGAGCAACCCCAGCCTGTCGATCGAGTCTGCCAGCTCGTTAAGCCCTTCCTCGGTCACAAACTCCCTTGCCTCCCTTTTAGGCAGGTGGATCTTGTCAATAGGGATCTTTCTTATCTCGTCCATATTCAACCTCCTTTATCTTTTTCAAGAGTAATCCCTCAACCCCAGGCACAGGTATGACGTAGTCACCCCGCTTGAGTTTAGCCTTCTCCAGGGCTTCCTTCGGGATGACCACAAAGTAACTCCCCTTCTCAAACCTGATCTTCACAGGCTTAAACATCATTTATCACCTCCAAACTCGTCTTTAAACTCGTCATAGAATTTCTTGAGCTTATCGACCAGCAGCTCCAACGACAGAGAAACAAGCCAAGTCCTCTCTCCGTCAATCAACCAGTCCCTTACAACCACACCAGTTTTAATCATGTCCCAGCATATATCTTCCCACCTTTTAACCCACTCCTTCATCTCTCCCATGCTATTCCCCCTCTATCCTGATGATCTTTTTCCTCCAGTACTCCCCATCAGGTACAGTGCAACCACGCCTCTTAACCCACTTTCCTGTGATCAACCAGTTCCCTACAATCGCAGCCGTCTGGCCTTTGAACCTGTCCGTAATGATCCTGTCGATCTCCTGGTACCTCTTATAGGCATCATACAGCTGAGCCCTCTCTTCCAGGAGATCCTGCAACTCCGGATCGTCAATCACCATCATGTCGCCCTGTCTGACGTAATCCCTGCCACAGATGTGATTGAAAGGGCACTCCTTGCACACGTCCTCCGGGATTTCGTCTCCTACCTCAAGAACTCTTCCTTCCTGGACAGCCCTGTTGATCACGTTACACCTTGCTTTGATGCCATCCAGCAGGGTTGGATCCTTTCCCACCGCAAAGTCCTTCAGCTCTCCGGTGACCTTGTTCTTGAGAATAACCACAACCTCAGTCATGAGCGTGAGCAGGATGTAGGCCTGCACCTGCCATGCCCACATCCTTTCCCAGTGCCGGTTGGATTCGAGCATGTCCTGATAGCTGTCGATGCGGTGAAACGATGCTGGACTGATAGACTTGATCTCGATCGGACAGAAACTTCTCTCAGTTCTGATCATCCCGTCGATGCGTCCCACAAGCTGCAAGTCTTTGTCAACGTAGTCGCGCTGCGTCTGGAGGACCTCAACACCAGCCTCCATGAGGTCTTTGAGAACCAGCCTTTCATGTTCCCTGCCCTCTTTGAATATCATCAGCAGCTTAGGGTTCGGTAGCTGTGCTTCATCCCACCTGAGCCTCTGAAATGTAAGGTACCTGTGACAGGGATGGCCGATGTCCGACGCCCTGTTAAGCTGATGTGATGAAACCCTTGCATCAGCCTCAATCTTTTCCCTTACCTTGTCAGCTATCCAGCCCATCACTTACCCCCACTTTTCTTATACTCCACCCTGGGGATCTTACTGATATCGATCCCAGCAGCCTTCATGTCCTCCAGGGTGGGCGATCTAAGACCCAGAAGCGTCAGGACCCCGTTCCTCTTGCAATTCTGAACAGCAGCCTTGCGGACAGATGGAATATCTACAGCCTCTAAGGGTTTCAGTTCCCCGTGGATGTAGCCAAAGAACTTGCTCCTGGTACTGCACGTCCCAACAGCCGGGATCTCCACAGAACCAAGCTTGAAACGTGCCTGAGCTACAAACTCGATCCACTTCCCGTTTGCGTCTTCCCTTTCCTTTTCCTCAACCTTCAGGTCGTACATAGAGATCCCGAACTGAACCATCAGCTTATCCGCTCCAGTGGCTGTCAGGTATGGTTTTACCTGGAACAGAACCCAGTCGTTGTAGTTCGTCAGTTTGAGCGC
>QMZZ01000082.1 GCA_003663445.1 Candidatus Aenigmatarchaeota archaeon
CTCAAAGACCGAGCATTAAACCGAACCCTTCTTTTTAAAATTACTCAAGGAGCTTGAAGACCTTATCTCCTTCCCTGACCCTTTCTGCCACTTTCAAACCTACCGATTGGCCTGCCCCAGCCTCTTGAACAGGCTGGCGGTCTATCTGCATCGAATCAACGGTTTGCGTGAAATTCGTCGTTGTCCCTTCTATCGATATGCGATCTCCCTGCTTTAAGGTGTCCTCAAGCTCCACCACAGCCACACCAAGCTTGGTGAAGTAGTGCGTCACCTTTCCTACCAGCTTCTTTTCCATTTCTCCAACCTCCTATTTTAAATAGGGATTTTAAATTTAAATTCGATGTTATTCTATTTATGGCGATTTATGATCCGAAGCAAACGGAAAAGGAGATCCTTGAATTCTGGGAGAAGCATCAGGTTCCACAGAAGATCGTAAAATTCGATAAAAAAAGACCAAAGTTCTATCTTCTGGACGGCCCTCCCTATGTGAACAACATCCCGCACGTTGGTCATATAAAGACAACAACCTTCAAGGATGTCTGGAGCAAGTTCAAGTTCATGCAGGGCTTTTCTGTCTGGTTCCAGCCAGGCTTCGATTGTTCAGGACTCCCGATCGAAAACGCGGTTGAAAAGCTTCTGGGGATCAAAACGAAAAAGGATATCGAGAAGATAGGTGTTTCGCGCTTTATCCAGGAATGCCGAAGGCTTGCAGAGAAGAACCTCGGGGTCTGGCTTCAGCTCTACCGCAAACTTGGAGCATGGAGGGGATGGGCCCAACCCTATCTGACCTACAAGAACTACTACATCGAGTCAGGGTGGTGGACCCTCAAGAAGCTTTACGAAAAAGGACTTCTGGTTGAAGGGGAGAGACCCGGCTACTGGTGCCCAAGATGCCAGACTGTTTTGGCAGGGTATGAGGTTTCCGACTCCTATCAAAATCTCAAGGACCCCTCGATCTTCGTGAAGTTCAGGGTCAGGGGAAAGGATGAATTCCTGCTTGTTTGGACGACAACACCCTGGACTCTTCCTGCAAACGTCGCGATAGCAGTTCATCCGGACGAAAAGTATGTCAGGGTTGAGCTTGAAAACCAAAAGCTGATCCTTGCTAAAAAAAGGCTTGATGTGCTGAAAGACCTCGGCTTCAGCTTCAAAGTTTTGGACGAATTTCCTGGAAAGCACCTTGAAGGGCTTAAGTACGAGCCTGTTCTTTCCGTGCCCCTCCAGGAGGAGCTTAAGAAAAACGAAAAGGCACATCAAGTACTCGTCTCCATCCCGATCATCAAGAGAAGGGTGGCATCCAAGGTTGGTGGGAAGGAAAAGGAAGAGTTCGGCCATCTGGTCGATATGGAGACAGGAACAGGTCTTGTGCATATCGCCCCGGGTCACGGCGACTCGGACAACCGGCTCGGCAGGCATTACGGGCTTCCTGATCCCTCACCCGTGGATGAGGAGGGAAAGCTCACCGAAGAAGCAGGAAGATTCGCCGGGATTCCTGTTAAGGAAGCAGACCCGAAGATCATCCAGGAGCTCGAAAAAAATGGCTTCCTGCTCTATTCTGGCTGGATCGTCCACTCCTATCCGCTTTGCTGGAGGTGCAAGACACCCCTGATTTACAGGAAATCTAAACAATGGTTCCTCAAGCTCGACACCCTCAGGGATGGGATGCTTAAGGAAGCCGAGGAAGTCAGGTGGCTTCCGGGTTTTGCAAGAGACCGCTTTATCAACACCCTTATGGAAGCGCCTGACTGGGCGATAACGCGCCAGAGATACTGGGGGATACCCCTTCCTATTTGGGAGTGCCAGAAATGCGGAAGGAAGCTCGCGATAGGGTCGAAATCCGAGCTTAAAAGGCTTTCTATCGAAAAGCTTCCAGAAGACCTTGACCTGCACAAGGACACGGTCGATAGGATCAGGCTTAAATGCGAGTGTGGTGGGGAGATGAGAAGATTCCCTGACATAATGGATGTTTGGTTCGATTCTGGGATCGCTCCCTGGGCATCCCTAGGCTATCCCTTCAGGAACCGGGAACTCTTCCATGAGCTCTGGCCGGTCGATCTGATAGACGAGTCCCAGGACCAGATAAGGGGTTGGTTCTACACCCTCATGCTTTCAGGTTTTGCTGTATGGGGTCAAAAGCCCTATCTGACGGTATGCCTGAACGGATGGACCCTGGACGAAAAGGGAGAAAAGATGTCGAAATCTGTCGGAAACGTTATTTGGGCTGAGGATGCTTGGGAAAAACTGGGGGCAGACCTGCTGAGGCTTTACTACTGCTGGGACACACCGCCCTGGCAAACCCAGAAGTTCAGCTTCAGGATAGCAGAGGAGCTAAGAGGTTTTCTGAATATCCTTTGGAACGCGTGCGAGTTCGCAAAACTTTACGCAAAACCCTCGGAAGTCCGGCCAGAAAAACTCGAGGACAGATGGATACTTTCCCGCCTCAACACCCTTGTCGAGGAGCTGACCCAAGCCCTTGAAGAATTCAGGTTCCATCACGCATCCAGACAGCTCATAAGCTTC
This sequence comes from Candidatus Aenigmatarchaeota archaeon, assembly GCA_003663445.1. GTDB lineage: Archaea > Aenigmatarchaeota > Aenigmatarchaeia > QMZP01 > QMZP01 > QMZZ01. The sequence goes on from QMZZ01000082.1 coordinate 2,521, forward strand.
ATCATCGAGGACCTTTCGAGAACCTATATAAAGCTCATAAGACCCAGGATCATCCAGCAGGGCGATCCTGCTGCATCTTTCTGCCTCCTCCGGTCGCTTGAAACATGCCTAAAACTTCTTGCACCCTTTGCTCCTTTCATCTCGGAAAAGCTCTGGCTTTCATGCTTCAACCAGCAATCAGTCCACCTTCAACCCTGGCCCAAACCAGATCCCGGCTTGATAGACAAGAAGCTCGAAGATGATTTCAAGCTTGGGCTGGAGCTTGTGGAGGCGATAAACGCGGCAAGGCATGAGGAAGGGATAAAGCTCAGGTGGCCTTTAAAAGCCGTATATTTCGAGCCAAAGGATAGCGAGATAGAGGAAGCCATCCTGAGGGTGAAGGATATCGTCAAATTCCTTGCGAACTTCCAGACGCTCAAGATCTACAAGCCAAAAGGTGTTCCTGAGGAAAGACCAAAATCCTGGCATCCCTGCGATCTCGGAAAGATCGGTCTGGGTGAACCAGACCTGCAGGAAGCATTTTTCCGTGAGCTGACCCGACGGATTCAGGACCTGAGGAAAAAGGCAGGCCTAAGGTTCCAGCAAAAAATCAACCTAAGACTCGATCCAAAGC
>QMZZ01000083.1 GCA_003663445.1 Candidatus Aenigmatarchaeota archaeon
TAGTCTCCGATGCTCGCCGAGCTCGGAAGCCAGGATGACCTGAAGAAAAACGATTTCATTTTTGAGCCAAAATTTGACGGAACAAGAGTCCTGATTTACAAGCAAAAAGAAGAGATAAAGCTGATCAACAGAAGGGGCTTGAACATAAGCTACAGATACCCTGAACTGAAAGTTGCAGGAAATATAGAGGCTGATCAAGCTGTACTGGACGGGGAGCTTGTGGTTTTTGATAGGACAGGAAAGCCGAATTTTTACCTGTTGGCAGAGAGAGAACATATAGAATCCAGGCTGAAAATCAGGCTAAGGGCAAAACTGTTTCCAGCCACCCTGATAGTTTTCGATGTCCTAGAGTTAAACGGAAAGCCCTTGGTTAGGAAACCGCTTCTGGAAAGGAAGCGGATCCTGGAAAGGCTCGTGAAAGAATCTGAAAGGATCAGGCTCTGTCCCTGGACCAAAGAGGGGAGGAAGCTTTGGAAACAGGTGAGGAAGCTGGGGTTGGAGGGCGTGATGGCTAAAAGGATAGACTCTCCCTATATTCCTCAGAGGAGCGATTACTGGCTGAAGATAAAACTACTGAAGACCCTCGATGTTGTTGTCTGCGGTTGGACCTCTGGCAGAAGAAACGGTTTCGGATCTTTAATAGTAGGAGCATATAAAGACGGGAAGCTCGTTTATCTCGGAAAGGTCGGAACGGGTTTTTCCCAAGAGGATGTCAAGTTGCTGGTACCCATCCTGAAAAAGCTCGAGATCAAAACCTGTCCTTTCAAGACCTTGCCCGATCTCGACCTTCCGCCTGACAGAAAGGCGTTTTGGACAAAGCCAAAGCTCGTTTGCGAGGTAAGGTTTCAGCAGCTTTCTCCTGAGGGCATAATGAGAGCCCCGGCATTTCTGAGGTTGAGAAACGATAAGCCACCTAGCGATTGCCAGATTTGAAATCTTTATACTCCTTTTCGAACTTCCCATAAACACCAGCCTCTATCAGGTTTTCAGTAACGGGTGTTATAAAGGTTTTCAGCCTTTTCATGACCTTCAGCTTCTCTTCATATGATTTTTCCTTCAAGTTCAGCTCTTCCTTCACCTGGTCGGAAATCAGGAAACCGACAGCTGCAGCTGTCAGGGGATCAGGCGGTTTCGGGAAGCTCCCGACTTCTTTCAGCATATATTTATGAACATCTTCAGGATAGTTGGAAGAGAGCGTGTTAGTGGGGAAATTTTCCAGGATCTCGAGCTTCCTTTCAGCCGGAAGGGACTTCAGAATGCTTCGAATCGAGCTGAGATAGCCTAAATCCAATTGATCCGGCTTCTCTCTTTTCTTGATAAGCTTATGGATGTTAAAAAGTTCTCTAACCCTGAAATCGAAATCGTCTCGAATAAAAAAGCAGCTCCTTTCTTCAGAATAAACAGCTATCAGCTTTATGTCTTCATCCTCCACAAGTTTTTCCATTTCGGCTGGAAGTTTATAGATACCTTTACCTTCACTGGTTTTCCTGAAAAAGTATCCTGCAGCTTCTATCAGCTCATTTTGCGCAATCTCGTCAAATTCCTTAACCTCCAGCTTAAGAACAGCCGGATATTCCCTGAACCTGTATATGGCATGCTTCATGTGGAAAAATTAAATAGAAAACTTTATAACCACTTAAGTTTCAGGGCCAGAAAATCAGAATAAGCCCAAGGAAACTCCTTGAGCTTATTTTCAAGCTCGAGCTGATAGCGCCAGAGCTCGGAAAACCTTTTCCTTAGCTCCCCTGTCGGCAGGTCCACAAGCTCGAGCTTTTCCTTTTCGAGACAGAAGAGGTTTAAGGCAAGGGCTGTCGGAAGGTTGGGAGGCGGTTCTACTTTAAGGGCTTCGGTAAGTTTACGGCAATAGGCTTCTTCATCCTCAAGAATACCGGAAAACCTTGGCCCGGTCTTTACTTTTTCTAAAACCTTTCTGAGATATTCGGTGTCTATATTCTCCATCCTGCCCTTTCTGCACCTCTGCTTCACGATCTCTTTAATGCAATATATCTCCAAAAAGCTCGGCTTCTCGCCACGGTAAAAAAGCAAAAGGTTATCTTGATAGCAGAATCCCAGTAAACCAACCCCTTCATCTTCTATCAGGCCTTTTAGCTTTTGATCCTCTATCACAACTCTGCCATCACCGTTTTCCTTCCAAAAAAGCAGGGGCGGGATTTCTATTTCTTTTGCCTGAGCTATCTCCTTTCCAGCCGGCTCGAGCTTTAGCAAGGGAGGATATCCTTCCCTAAACCTGTGAAGATAATGTTTAAACGAATGTTTAAACATATATTTTATTCCAACAGCCCCCTTAAAAATTATGAAGCTAGGATGCCTCTTCTCAGGAGGGAAGGACTCAACCCTTGCTTTATTCAGGGCTCTTCAAGCTGGACATGAGGTCAGATGGCTTTTGAGTCTCTTTCCGGAAAAGCCAGGGGCTTGGATGTGGCACTGGCCCAATGCCGAGATTTGCCTGAAGCAAGCCGAGGCGATGGGAATCGAAATAAGAGCTGAGAAGACAGAGGTGGGAGAGAATGAAGAGCTAAAAGCATTAGAAAAGCTCGTAAGACCTGTCAGCTCAGAGATTCAGGGTCTGGTTACCGGGGCGATAGCAAGCCGGTACCAGTATGAAAGGATTCAGGCATTCTGCCAAAGAATCGGGCTGGAGCTCTATGCCCCCCTCTGGCAGCAATCACCAGAACTCCTATGGCAGGAACTTCTCGATCTCGGATTCGCGGTTATCATCACATCGGTTTCAGCCGAAGGTCTGGGAAAAGAATGGCTCGGAAGGATTATCGACAGGGAAGCTCTGGAAGAGCTGAAAGGATTATGCAGGAAGCGCTCTATTCATCTTTCAGGGGAAGGCGGGGAATTCGAGACCTTGGTTTTGGATGGCCCGATTTTCAAGAAAGCCTTGATAATCCAAAAAGCAGAGATCGAGTGGGATGAAAGGAGCAGGACAGGGAACTATTTGATCAAAAAGGTCAGCCTTAAGCCAAAACCTCCCTTGAAATGATGAGAACTATATAGAGAATATAA
>QMZZ01000084.1 GCA_003663445.1 Candidatus Aenigmatarchaeota archaeon
CCTCCATCCAGACCCCTGATCGGCAGGAGATTGAAAGCACCCACTCCAAGGTTGATCAGGAAAAGCCAGAAAAGAAGGCCCTGGAAAAAGTCCAGTATCGGCTTATAAGGTTCCAGACCAGGGAGGACCTCTATCCTTGCAACCACACCGGAGATTCCAAGAAAACCTGATCTTTTCGCATTTTCGGCCTTTCTCTGGAGCTCCTCAAGCTTGCCGGTAGCCCTCCCCTCAAGCAGAGGGGAACCTGAAGCCCATTCCCAGAACTTTTGCTTAAGCTTTATCTGTGACCAGGTTTCCTCTGGGAGAAAGTAATCCGAAATTCCGGGTAGCAAATGCTCGGAAACCACTAGCAAGAAAAGATTCAAATTCGGTCTGAATTCCGGTTCGGGTTCTGCTGCCGTCACAAGCCTGTAGGTCCTGTTCAAGGTTTCGATTTCTATTTCCTTCCCGGGTCCTATCTCAAACAGGGCTTTCTTCAAATCCTCGGGTTCCCTGATCGTGAAATTTTCGATCCGGATAATGACGCCGGTAAGATTTACTCTAAAAGCAGGATAGTCCTCATAGAGCTCTATCTGCTTTTTCGAAAGGTTCAGCATCCCTGCCCGGGTTATCAATATCCCATGAGTTGTGTTCAGAGCTATTATTTCCTGGGGATCCAAGCCAGAAAGATTGACAGGAGTTAGGATATCGCTCTGGTTCAGCTTTATCCCAGGATAGCCAGAAAAGGAGACACCAATCGGCTGAAAGCAGGTGTAAGCGAGGCAGGAAAGCATAAGGAAGCTGACACCTGCAAGGCAGAAGTTGGCAAAGCTTCCTGCTGAAAAAACCCTAAGCTGAGCTATCTTCGGCTTCCTTTTTAGCTGATTTTCATCGGGCTCGACGAAGGCCAGGGGGATAACAGCAAGCAAACCCCAGCCCAGGGATTTGATCCTTACCTTTTCCCTCAATGCCATTACTCCGTGAAATCCTTCATGAACCAGGGCAAGCAAAGCTATAGAGATTATCCAGTACCAGAAGGGAACGGCGAAATATCCTGGACCTATCTGCGCTTCGGGGCTCGGGGAAGGCAAAAGCAAGCCGGCTGCTGGAAAGGGCTGGGGGACCAAAAGATTTTCAAAGGTTATGGAAAGGAGCTGGTAAAAGATCCAGATAGAGGCGAAAAAACCGATGAGGACCGAAATATTTCCCATCCATTTCAGGATGCCAGGGTGGCTTTCAGCGATTTTCTTCAGCACCTCCCTTCCTTTTTGGGTTCTTCTCAGAAGCAGGATGAACTCCCTTCTAAAGTTCTTTCTGTCCCTGTAAACTATCAGGCAGAGTAGGATGATAAAAACCAGCACCGAAAGGGAATAGACATCCATATTTATATAGAAGCTAAATAATAATGAAAATGACAGAGGAAGAAGTCAAAGAAGAGGAGATTTCTGAGGAAAAACTACCATTTCCAAACGCGGCTGTTGTGAGGCTTTTGAGAGCAAACCTGGACAAGGACAAGATAATAAAGAAAGAAGTGAAAATAGCCGTGAACCGATGGTTGGGGGAACTCTGCGAGGCTGTTGCAAAAGAGCTTAACAAAACGCCCTACACGACCGTCACACGCTATGATTTTGAAAAGGCGACGGAGATTTACAGGAAGCTTGAGAAATTTGCGGAAGAGAAGGAAAGAATCCTGGCTCACCTGGAGGCTATCAAGAAGGATATCGAGAGGTTGGAAAAGGATTTGGGTAAGGAAGAAGCTTAAACCCACTTCCAGACCTGTTCTTTGCTGATGTTAACCTTCGGGATTATGTGTGCAGAGAGCTGTATGTCTCTAAATTTTATTCCGTATTTTCTGCAGATATTTTCGATTTCAGAGGTGTAGGGTATTGCCCAGTCACCAAGCTCTCTCACTTCCTCGATGTATTTTTTAAGGATAAGGGTATCAGAGACAGAAAGAGGTCTACCGTAATATGCCAGCTTCTGCACCCCGTTAATATTCACTATTTCCAGAGTCATATTCTCACCTTGTCACTACTTTTTAGTGACATTTCTATTAAATAAATAGACCGAAAGATTGATAAAGGTTTCGGTTATTTGTCACCAAAAAATAGTAAAAAATGCGGGGGCAGGGATTTCCGTTCCGGTTCGATGAAGGCGGAAACCTTATTTTCGAACCCTGGTAGCCACTACTGGCACAAGGCCCTCAACCTTGCCCCTTTGACCGCTCGGGCACCCCCGCTTATAATTAGAATTGAAAAAGGGTTTTGATAAAGGTTGTGGTCAGGCGCATGCCAGACCAGGGAACAGCCAGAAACTCTCCTATCCTTGCCAACCAGTACCATTTTCTGCCCTTAGAAAGCAGGAAGGACTTCAGCAAAAAAGACGCAAAAAACGCTTTGGGTCTGTTATAACCAGCGATCCTAATCAGGACCTGACCATAGCTTCTCAAAAACCTTTCCCTTGCCCAGTCCACCAGAACCGGCAGGGGTATATAGCTCTTTTGCAAGTGAGTCCCTCCTATCTTTATCTGCTTTAAGATCCCGTCAAGGTCCTCGGCAGGGATCCAGCAGGTGGCTCTACCGACCATGGAAAGGCTGTGGGCATCCGACCCGGCAGTCATGGGTTTTCCGTGTTTTTTTGCATATCTTTCAGCATACCAGTTGCTGATCCTGTCCAGAGCCATCGCATTAAATACCTCCACAGCATCTACCCTCTTCAGGTTGAACCCTATTCCCTGCTTTCTGGGATCGAAGGGATGAGGTGCAATCGAGATAGCGGCCTGATCTCGGATGATATCCAGGGTTTCTTCTAAGCTCAACCCTGATGGTACTGCTTCTGAGATTCCGAGAGCCAGCAGATGACCTTCCTGGGTATCTATTTCTTCTCCTGGAATGAAGATAATGCCGTGCTTTTCAGCCTCTTCCTTTGCTTCCTGCCAGCCCTTAGTGGTGTTATGGTCCGTAAGCGCCAAAGCCCCCAGCCCGCACTTTTTAGCGTATCTCACGAGCTCCCTGGGTC
>QMZZ01000085.1 GCA_003663445.1 Candidatus Aenigmatarchaeota archaeon
GCTCTATCCTCGAGCCCGTCCCTTTTATTTATAAAATTTACCTTTTTGATGGCTGCCTGAACGGTTATCGGAAGCTGATCATACTTCACTAGCGATTCCATTTTAGGTCTTATTTCCCTGTATAGCTTAAGATCGAACTTTTTTGGTTCAGGGTCTCTCGGCTCTATCTTTTCAGCACAGGTCCGGCCCTTCGGGGTCAGGGTCATCCGTGAGTTTTTCACCAGGATAAGTCCCCTTTTCTGCAGGTTCTTGACAGCCTGGATGTAGGGGGGCATAAAACCGAAATGGTGAACGAGGTCCCAGAAATCCCTGGGTCTGGCTTTCAGATAGCTCAAAAGCAATCTTTCGAGTTTCATGTTTTCTATTTTTGCCCGACAGTTTTTAAAAGCGTTCCGTCGAGGAGGTAAAAATCGAATTTTTTTATCCTTTTGGCAACAGGCCCTAAAAGCGGATTCTTGTTGACAGCCAAACCGCCTGCCCAGTGGTTGAAAGCAGGAAGTACCCATATCTCTGGCTTTCCGTCAAAAACAACCCATCCCGGTTCTGTCCAAAGATAGCCGAGGCTGTCCCTGAACTCGAAAACAGGATGTGAATGGGCTATTATGATTCTGTCAAGCCTCCATGCTTCTTCAGGCGGGTTTGCATGACCGTGGCAGAGCCAGTTCCGACCGAGCCTGATCCCCTGGACTGGCAAAAGCTCGAGTTCGGCTATTTCTCCTATTCCTCCATCGTGGTTTCCTGGAATGAGCTTAACAGGACATCCTAGCCCCTGCAGGAACCTCGGGATCTCCTTCAGCTCTCTGGGACCAAGGCCAGGTATTTTGTGCTTGAGATCCCCCAAAACCAGGACCTCCTGACAGCGGGTCAGCTCAAGCAATTCCCTGACCTTTCTCTCAAGCTCTTCCCTGAGGTTCGGTATCCTTATCCCGGCCTCCTTAAGCTCATATTCGATTCCGAGATGCAGGTCTGCAAGGATGAGCCTCTTTCCAAGCTTAAGGGCAGGCCACCCTCTGACAGGCTTCATTTTAAAGCTTTTTCCAAAGGAATAAAAATGAAAGAAATCGAAAAATATAAGCTTGAGCTCTTGAAAATCGAAGGCGTATATTCTGTCGGGGAAGGTGAGGGTAACAAGCTAATAGTTTATGTTAATGAGAAAATCGAGGTTCGTCTTCCAGAGCCACCAGAAGGCATTCAGATCGAGATAATAAAGGGAAAGAAGATAAAGCCGATGGAAGAAATTTAAAATTTTCTCCCAATCTTGCTTATGAGATATACCCAGGATATTCAGGAGATGAGGGAGTTTCTGTCAAAATATCTCGATCTGATTTTTTCCAAGCCCAGGGTGACCGCTGTCGGTATAGGATACAGGCACAAAGCCGGAGAGAGGACGGATGAGCTTTGTTTGGTTGTGAACGTAAAGGAAAAGCTGCCTGAGGTCCCGAGAGCCGAGATGGTCCCCCAGGAACTTAAGTACGGGAAGCTTAGGGTAAGGACCGATGTTTATGAGTCAGGAGACATTAGGGCTATGAAGAGCAGAGAGGATGAATGGAGGCCTGCTCCGGGTGGTGTATCGGTTGGTCATGAGGCGATAACAGCAGGGACCCTGGGATGCCTGCTGAAAAAGGACAAGAAGATATACATAATGAGTAACAATCACGTTCTTGCGAATGAGAACGAGGCAGAGATAGGTGATTTCATCCTTCAGCCGGGTCCCTATGACATTCATGAAGAGGAAAAGGAAAAGTACAGGATTGCCCAGCTTTCGGATTTCGAATTCCTGCATTTTCTGGGAGAACCCGAACTGCCGGAATGTAAAGCAGGAAAGCTTCTGGTAAATCTGGCTAACTATCTCCTGAGGCTTTACTCCCCTGAATATGCCTTCAAGCTTGAAAGAAAAAAGCCGATAAGCCGGGCAAGGAGAAACAGGCTCGACTGGGCGATAGCAGAGCCTATAGATCCTGAACAGGTTTCGAGCACCCTTTTAGAGCTCGGAGAGCCGGGAAAGCCGAGGAAGGCAGAGCTAGGGCTTAAGGTCACGAAATCAGGCAGGACAACCGGCGTGACCCGGGGCGAGATAACACAGCTTCATGTCGTGACAAAGGTCGGTTATTCTCAGGGAACTGCGGTTTTCGAGGAACAGATAGCAACCCCGGCAATGTGTGAGGGAGGTGATTCTGGCTCTCTGTTGGTCAGCCAGGACGGACTCGAACCTGTGGGGCTCCTTTTTGCTGGATCAGACAAGCTGACGCTTTACAATCCGATCGATGAGGTCTTGAAAAGGGCTGGTGGAGAGATCCTTAGCAACTATAATCCTATCTAAAATGAGTTTAGGATTAAAATCCTTTCTGCAATAAAACATATGGAACTCGGAAAGGTTATCTCAACCCCTGATTCCCCCTCGACCCGGAAGTTCTGCTTCACCCTGAACAGGGATGCAAGGGTCAGAAGGGGGCAGTTCGTCCAGCTAAACCTGCCTGAGGGAAAACTGATAGGAAGGGTATCTGACCTCAGGAAAACCAACCGATACTTCACGAATCCCGAAAATCTGGCAGAACCAGAATTGTATCCAACCTGGGAATGGGAGTTCCTGGTTGCCGATGTTACCCCCTTGGGATTCTGGACCCAGGAAGGTCTTCAGGGAAGCCTTTTTCCGCCTTCTCCAGGAGAGCCGGTTCTCGAGCCAGATCCTGAAATCCTTCAGAAGCTTTTCGGTTTTGTTCAGGACGGTCTCTGGTTGGGCCAGCTCCTTCATCATCCGGTTGAGGCTAGATTTAACCTGACGAGGCTTTTGCAGAAGCACCTTGCCATCCTGGCTCTATCTGGGGCTGGAAAATCCTATCTGGTCTCTGTCCTGATCGAAGAGCTCTTGGAAAGGCAGTTAAAGCCGGCTGTTATCGTGATAGACCCCCACGGCGAATATGTAAGCTTTTCTCAGGACCCGAATTATGCTGGAAAGACAA
>QMZZ01000086.1 GCA_003663445.1 Candidatus Aenigmatarchaeota archaeon
ACATTTAACTGGGGAGGTCTGAGAAATGAAAGCATAACCCAGTATGTTGAAATGGAGTATAACAAAACTACTGGGCTTTATGAATATGCAGAAACAGTTTTTGGTCAGTCAGGAACCCGTCTCTGGTCTGTGAGATGCAACCTGGGCAACACGAGCTTCTCAGAAGAGGACAAAATCGAAATCCTTCCAAACCCGGCTTACCTGAAGATACGGGCTTTGGGTGAAAGGTATCCTGGTGAAAGAATCAGGTTCCAGGCTTTTTATGCAGATATGAATAACACGCTTATCAAAGGCAATTGCACGATTTTGGTGGAAGGGAATAAAGAGCGCATGCAGATTACAGACGGAAAGATTTACGAGTTTAACTATTCTTTCGAGAATCCAGGGACATACGAATGGCAGGTTGCATGCCAATCTCCATTCTTTGAAGGATTGATCGAGAAAAGAAATATAACAATCGAAAAACCTTTAGAGGCTGATTTATGGTTAAGGATAAATGCCTCTGATATATTTTATGAAGGCAAGACCGAAAACATCACACTCATTCTCGGCAATAAAGGAAAGTATGATGCGAAAGATGCAGAACTCAGGCTGACTTATGACGGGACCTTTATAGGTGGAGGAAGGATAAATATCAGTTCAGGAGAGCAAAAGTCTGTGTCCTTCCCGTGGAAACCGCCTGCTCCCGGTACCTATATATTAAAAGCGTGTGTTATGGCAGAAAATGAGTATAATATGAGCGATAACTGCGCGACAAAAGAAGTGAAGGTGATCAGGTATGGGCCAGATTTCCAGCCATTTATTAATTATATAGATAAAGCGCTTGTGAATCAGACCAGGAACGTGACGGTAACAGTTATTAATTTTGGTCCAGAAAGAGGGAAGGGATACTTGCTTCTATTCGATTTCTACGAAAGGGAAAGGATGGTTGATAATGTAACCGTAGAACTCGAACAGAACGAGGAAAGGGATATAGTAATACCTTGGACACCGTATGAAATCGGCTATCACATGCTTATAGCAAAAATCATCCTTGCAAATGACATTAATCCAGAAAACAATATACATAAAAGAGGTGTGGAAGTTCTGGATAACAGACCCGATCTCTCCCTGGATATCGTCTTACCAGATTTCGAGCTAAATAAGACTTCTGATGTTTTGTTGGTGATAAAAAATCTCGGGACAAGGGAATCGGAAAAAGCCAACTTGAGTTTCAGCATATACACGCCTGATAAAGAAAAAGTCCTTAGAGCTCATTTCGATCTTCCAAAGATAATCCCCGGCCAAACCTATACTATAAAATATAATTTCACCCCAAAAGAAAAGGGCTGGTATAGTTTTGTGGGTGAGATAACATGTCTTGATGATGCAAATCAATATAACAACTTTGTTTCACGTTCTGCCAGGATAATGCCACCCGGACCAGACCTTACAGGAAATGTCTATATCAGTGAGCCGTTAATAGTGAACAAAACCGCAACTATTGGCATTAGAATAAGCAATCTGGGAGATGAAAAATCAGAAAATGCAAGCTGGAAACTTTATGTTATTAAAGGATCTGTGCTTTACCTGTCAGAAAATTACACATCTACCTTTGAATGGAATAATGCAACCCATAGGATAAGACTAGTATCAGCCGAGAATATCAAATTGGAGCTTGATGGAAATGAGGTAGAGCTTGAAAAAGGTGAACCGAAAACAGTATCTAATATCACCATCCTTGCCACATCCGTTTTCCCAAAAGGAGTAAAGCTTTATTTGGGTGATTTGATACTACTCGATTCTGACAGGATATCTCTTGATGCTGGAAAAAATCTTTTCTTGGAAACAGGATGGACACCTTCAGAGGTCGGAACTTATGGTGTGATTTTCAAAATAAGCGATCCTCAGGACGTGTATTTAGAGAATAACCTTTTCGATCTCACTGTTAATGTTTTACCAGAAAAACCCGATATAAGGGTTTCTATCTTTTCCCCGTCATTAGCATTTGTCAATGAAACAATTAGTATCGATAGCTACTTGAACAATATAGGTGGGTCGAAAGCAGAGAATGTGAGTGTGGAACTCAGGAATTTAAACGCGAACAAAACCCTTTGGTCGATGTTCTTGCCAGAGCTCGAATCCGGAAGATGGGTGATGAACGTCACAAAATGGAAGGCCAAAGAGAAAGGAAATACCACTTTCAGTATAGAAGCTGAATGCGAGGATGACTGGAATATATCCGATAACAAAATGAATAGGAGCTTGCTAGTCCTTGACAAAATGAACATAACCTTAAGAGTGGTGGATAAAAACGGAAATTATCTCAAAAACATCGCCTTCAGTTATATGATACCGTCCCTGTTTTATTATGGTCCACCAATCTACAATCTGACAGAAACTCAGGTAACAGTTCCGAAAATCGAAAAATTAACTCTAGCCTTTGGACATTTAATGCCTAACTATACTCTTGGCCTCCTGTTCCAGGATTCCGAGATAAAGCCGAATATGACGTTGATTCTCCAAGAAGAGGAAGCCGATCTTCCGACCCTTCACAAGGTCTATGAAATCCTTCCTGATTGGGGATACTCGAACTTAACGGTCATCTTTTATGCTCAGCTAAAAGCTTTAGGATTTGAAAACGAGAGCATGGTAATCTATTATTGCGAAAACTTTAGGAACGGTTCATGCCTTTCGGGATGGAAAGCTTCCGATACCCATCTTTACGGAAGCGGTTATATATCTAATGTCACCCAAGCTGAGGCGATAGCATTCGGTGAAGCACCTTACTGCGGTGACGGGATATGCCAGGATGGTGAATCATGCTCGACATGTCCTGAAGACTGTGGAAGCTGCCCGAAACCCAGGGTCCATGGCGGGACAAGTATATTTTCCTTCACGATTCCGAATATCTCAGTACCCACTCCTACTGAACTCATTTTCGATATAGATCGTCCAGATCTTCCTCTCGGAAGA
>QMZZ01000087.1 GCA_003663445.1 Candidatus Aenigmatarchaeota archaeon
GGAGACAGAATAGGTCAGGTTATCCCCGTCAACATCTGTACATATCAAGCTTACATTAACAGCCGTGTCCTCCTGGGTCGTCAGGTTTATGTCCTGTGCAACAGGCCTGTCGTTAACAGGCAGGACGATTACCGTCACGTTCTGGGAAGCCGAAAGCCCTTGAGTATCTCTAACCGTGAAGGTCACGACCTCCTGACCGTTCCAATCTGGCTGGGCAGAAAAGTTCGCCTGATGCGTGAGCGGGTCTATCGCGACGATCGTGAAGTTGGTGTCTGCCACCGACCAGACAAGACTTGAATCAGGATCCTCATCTTGAACGTAATCATCCAGGTTCAGGACCGTCCAGTTATCTTCCTCGAAGGTTATATTCTGCGGAAGACTGAGGACAGGGGGCTGGTTGACGGAATGGACGCTGATATTCGGCTGAATCAAGGTGTCCTGAATCGAATACGCACATTTGCTATCCACAGAATCCGTCACGGCCTCGATCCTGTATTCCCCACCCAGAGCAGGGGTCCAGGTAAAGACATAATCCCTTTCGGTATCTTCCCTTATGAGGGCTGTCTGGCTATCCTGCCAGACCAAAATACCATTCTGATCATAAACATTCAGATCGACCTTGACTTTTGCGGAAAGATACCTGTCCACAATTTCAGGATCTATCGGGTTTGCTCTAGGTGTTGTGCGTGTTGGCGGGGCATCTGAAATCGGTGATTTTACCCTTACCGTTATCTGCACCGACTGGCCCTGAGTCAGGTTTACCGGAACCTGCAGTTCAGAAACCCTAGCCCTACAGTACGGATATTTTGTAAAGGTTGTATAGTCTGTAAACCGTCCAGGCCAAGATGGCTTAAACCACATCTCCTGCCTGATGTATCCAGGAGAATACCAGTAAGTTGCATAACCGTATTTTGGAGCCCATGAACCAGAACAGTACTGAACGGTTATCCTGTTTGACCGAACATAAGTATCCCCAACCTTTCTTCCAAGGGTCTGACAAGAGGGATCCAAACACTCATAGACCTGAGCCCTTACCTGGGAAACGGGCTGTCCCTGCTCGTTCTGCCAAACTGTTGTATAAAAGTATCGGTTGTACCAAGGGCATGAAAGACCTGTCCATGCATACGCCTGGCTGGACAGGACTGCCAAGATCACCAGGGCCATCAAGCCCATCAGGGCGATTTTTCGACTCATATACTCACCATTTAGGAGTTAAATTTAAATTATTTATGGTGCTGGCACACTTCCAGGCGACGGTCCAGAAGGTCCAGCCGGAACACCTCCAGGCGACGGTCCAGGAGGCACGATACCTGAAGGCGGAAGACCTTGCTTTGCGGCAGCTTTGGCTGCTGAAGGTGCTAGGGCTTTACCGATCGCTGTGGCCACGGCTGCTCTCTCTGCAAGCCATGTGATGCCCATCTTTGCTTTTTCCTCTTCGTCCATCCATTTATCCTCAAACCCTGGATAACCGAACGGTCCTTTTTCTTTTTCCTCCTCTGCCTGATTCTTTGCCTGAGCTTCGGTTTTTTCCTGCTCCTGTTTTTGCTGATGATAAAATTTAGCTTGGGTTTGATACCAATCCTCATCGAGAACCTTTGCATCTATCCTTCCACCCGGCAGGGCTTCATAAACATTCCAGAAGATGTCCTGGGTAATCGCCATGGTAGTCAGGGAAAGATTTCTTCCGAAGGGCGTTCTGCCATAGAGCTCATGGAGACCCAGGTCGGTGTAAAGCCTGAGCAACGCCTTTCCTATTTCCTCTGCATTCGCCTTTTGCAGGTTGTTCGTCTTCACCAAAAAGTTCTCCGGTTTGCTGATCTCGGAATTCACGGAAATCTCTACTTCTTTACCGTGCGGACCTATTCGGGTCATCGAGCCTCCTGAGGCCATTTCTCGGTAAGCTTTTGCCATTTCTTCCCTGCCTTTCTTCAGCTCTTCAACAAGCTGTCGATATTCCTCAGGGGTGTCCGGAGAGCTTATGCCGTTTTCTTCATAATATCCCTTTGCATAGTTTCTTATGAGCTCCCTCCCGGTTTCTCCCGGAATCCTGACCTGATGGGAGAAGTGCTCAGGATTCCTGACCTCCAGATATCTTTTATGCTTACCGAGTTCTAAATCTTGAGTTTTTATCTGGAGAGCATCATATTCTCCGTCTTGATCGGTGTCTACAGGCGTTATTTCTTTGATTTCGATTTTCTTTCCTTTCCTGCCATTCGGCAACTTCTTGAGTCTGGCTTCTATTTTTGAGTCGTAAGTTTGCTCGTCAGCATCTTTTTTATTATTCCTGTTTTCGTCTATCCAGCAGGCATAACCGCCGTTATCAGAAGATTTGCATTTGAGGTTCGGGTCTATAGCTTCAAACGGGATTATGACTGTAGCATAAGCTTTCGGCTTTTCCTTTGGGTTCTGGTTTTCGGAATAGTGGACATCGATGTCGGTACCTTTAACTTTTTTCGGTTTCTTTTTCCTTTCCTTATATTGCCATTTTAACCTGTAAACATGTGTTTTACCATTTTCGTCCTGGGTTATGATATCTATTTCACTTAAATCTCGAGTAGGATTGACAACTACCCTATCATCATAAAGATTTAAATAACCCCTTGGCCAAATTTCTGACTCGATTCTGCCGGGCTCGTTTTTGATAGTTTCTTTTTTATCATCTTTTTGTATCCTTACCTCTGTTATTTTCTCATCTGATGTGGTTTCAGGATCAACAATATAGGTTTTTTTCGGGTTTACAGGACCGGTAATTCTGCAATAACCTTCATTTTCCAAACCATTACAAGGATCGAGATTTACAGGCTTATCGGTTCTTTTTTCCTTTACTATTAATTTTTCTTCAGGAACCGGGACCGGTGGGACAGGCTTTTTTACATATTCCGAAATCTCTCCTGGTTCAAGAAGATCGTCCTTATCTTTGTCTATATTCTGGAATTCCTCAGGTGTTATA
>QMZZ01000088.1 GCA_003663445.1 Candidatus Aenigmatarchaeota archaeon
ATTGCAAGGGTTGTTGGTAGAACAGGAAAGAAAACGGTGGCATTTCCGACAAGACTAGTCAAAAAAATACCAAAATAACCCCAGCCCGAGCCCAAGGTGTGAGCCCAGGCCAGGAAGTTGGCCACGTCACTGAAAACCATAAATTACTTTTTCTTTTTCTTCTTCTTAGCAGCGGCTTTCTTCTTTGCAGGTTTCTTTTTCTTGCTTGCCTTCTTCGCTTTCTTAGCACCCTTCTTCTTTTTCGCTGCCATATTTTTTATTTTGTCTTTTATTTAATAAATATGTTTACCAAAATTCTCGAGTTTGATCTTGATGCAGAGGAATTTAAAGACATAACTGAAGAGATCGAAAATTTTGTTGGGGAGACAGGAGTTGAAAGCGGTCTTTTGCTGATTTTTTCGTTGGGTTCCACCTCTGCACTAATCACGATAGAAAATGAAGAGGGTTTACTGGAAGATTTTAGAAAGCTTTTAGAAAGGTTTGCCCCGAAAAACGAAAAATATCTGCACAATAGAATAGACAATAATGCTGTTTCGCATCTCAAGGCAAGCTTGCTTGGTCAGAGCCTTGTTTTACCTGTTAAGGACGGGAAGCCGCAGCTCGGAACATGGCAACAGGTTTTCCTGCTAAACCTGGATTTTAGACCAAGAAAAAGAAAGGTTATCCTTCAGCTTATAGCTTAAGCGTCTCGCCGTACCTGCCTATGAATGGAAGAGGTCTGGTTTTTTCTGTCAAAGCATTATAGACGCCGATAAGGAAGAGGATGAAAAGGAAAATACCTCCTAGAACTCCGATAATAAAACCGAGAGGGGGTATCCATCCCAAAATCCATATTACAGCCCAAAGGATGAAAAGCATCAACCCTTGTTTTGCGTGATAGAGCGCAAAAGAGTTATCCCTTTTCAGCAGGAGCGTTAGAATGAACAATATCCAGAAGTATGAAAGAACCGCCCAAAATTTTCCTTCCTCTATTTCCTTTTTAACCATTATAGGAAATTTAATTTATGGAATATAAAAAGATTGCAGAATCCATCCTTTTGGAAGCAGGAGAGATCCTGAAAAAAAACTTTGGGAAGGTACGAAAAATAAGCACAAAGAAAAACTGGCAGGATCTCGTAACCTCTGTGGATGTTGAGGCAAACAAACTTATAGTTAGCAAGCTGAAAAAACACTTTCCTGATCATACCATCATCTCAGAAGAGCTTCCGGAAAAAAGCGGTGATTTTGACTATGTCTGGTTTGTTGATCCCCTGGATGGAACGACAAACTATACACTCTCCATCCCGTTCTTCTCAACGGCTCTCGCCCTCTTGAAAAAAGGAAAACCCTTTTTAGGAATGGTCTACAATCCCGTTACCCAAGAATTCTTCTGCGGTATCTCAGGAAGAGGCTCATGGCTCAATGGCAGAAGAATAAGGGTATCAAAAAATTCCGATATAAAGAAAACCCTCATAAACTACTGCCATGTCAACCGACCAGAAGATGTCAGGCTGATTTCAAAAATTTACTATAAGATGAAGCTTTTAGGAAGGGACTTCAGAAGACTGGGTTCTGCCGGTTTGGATATCTGCTGGGTCGCATGTGGGAGAAACGATGTCTGGTTCCATCCGTCCGTAGGGAATCTCTGGGATATCCTGCCCGGCCTGGTGATAGCAAAGGAAGCCGGAGCAAAGATAACGGATTGGCAAGGAAGGAACTGGATGATGGGAAAGTCGAAGGATATTCTGATAACCAACGGAAAAGTACATAAGGTCATACTCGAGATCCTATGCAAAGTGAAGAAATAGAATATTATAAAAAAGCAGGAGAGGTGGCAGCAAGGATAAAAAAAGAAGTCTTAGGCATCATCAAGCCCGGTTTACCTCTTCTTAAGCTCGCCGAATTTATCGAGCAAAAAATCAGGGAATACGGGTGCGAGCCCGCTTTCCCTCCGAACATTTCCATAGATGACATAGCTGCACACGATACACCAAGGTATGCTGATGAAAGGGTCATACCTGAGGGCAGTCTGGTGAAGATAGACCTTGGAGTCCATTTTAACGGCTATATAGGAGACTTAGCTTTCACCTGGTGCTCGGAACCCCGGGAAATCATAAAAGCTAATGAAGCGGTTTTAGAAAAAGCCATTCAAGCAATCAGACCAGGAGTAGATATTGCTGAAATCTCTGCCTTGATCCAGGATACAGCTAGGGAACAAGGTTTTGGGGTGATTGCGAACCTAACGGGTCATGGCCTCGAGAGATATCAATTTCATGCACCCCCCAGCATACCTAATGTGAGAACAGAGGCGAGCTTCAGGCTTGAAAAGGGTCAAGTTATTGCTTTGGAGCCGTTTCTGACCGAAGGTGGGGGCTGGGTGAAGGAATCTGGAAATTGCGAGATCTTCCGCTTTCAACAGGAAAAACCCGTCAGACTTCAAGAATCGAGGCAGATCCTAAAGCTGGCAAAAGAGGAATGGCACGGTTTACCGTTCGCGAAAAGATGGCTTTATAGCAAGATATCACCTGTAAAGCTATCCCTGGCTTTGAAAGAACTTGAAGCCGTGGAGGCATTAGAGAGCTTTCCTGTTCTGAAAGAAACCAGCCATAAACCAGTTTCCCAGGCAGAACATACCGTGATAGTTCTGGAAAAACCCCTGATCACGACATGGATGAAGATAAGCTGAGAAAGCTCTTACTGCAAATACCTAAAGGAAAGGTTTGCAGTTACGGCGAACTTGCAAGGGCTTTGGGAAAACCGAAAGCTGCAAGGGCTGTCGGCATGCTTCTTAAGCGGTTAGCTCCGGAAGGTCTGCCTTGCTATAGGGTTATAAGGGCCGATGGCACACCTGGAGGTTACGCTTTTGGCAAAAAGCTAAAGATCGAAAAGCTAAAGGCAGACGGGATCGAGATAAAAAATGGAAAGGTAGGGAAGGAATTCTTTTACAGCTTCAAGAGCAGTAATCC
>QMZZ01000089.1 GCA_003663445.1 Candidatus Aenigmatarchaeota archaeon
ATTTTCGAAAAAACTCTTAAATGCAATCTCTGTAGAGGATATAAATTTCTATCCTGACTATCAGAGGTTTCTGAAATTCTTAGCGAAATATGAAAAAATTGGGGAAAAAAATCTCCTTGTTACCAATGGGGCAGAGCAGGCAATTGACTTAGCAACGCGTTGTTTTTTCAATCGCAGGGTGCTTCTTCCTTCTCCTGGCTTCTGGGTATGGGATATGTATCTACAAAAGGCCAGAGTGAAAAGGATTTACTACAAAAAAACAGATTCGGTTTTTGAATTTCCTCTTGAAGAAAGCCTTAATTTACTGGAACAGACAGAAGGGATAGTTATTTGCAATCCTAATAGTCCGCTAGGCTCTGTAATAAATAAAAAAGATCTAGTCGCTTTAATAGAAAAAGCCCATGAGAGCAATGTCATGATTGCTGTGGATGAAGCATATTTCGGTTTTTATGGGTTTACCGTAAAAAATCTTATCAAAAAATTCGAAAGGCTTTTGGTGATCAGAACATTTTCAAAATATTTTGCATTAGCAGGCCTTCGACTGGGATATGTTATGGCTTCAGAAAGTGTTATAAAAGAGATGGAAAAGTTCAGATCGCCTTTCAACATAAACAGCGTTGCGATCAAGTTGGCAGCTTTTTGTCTTAAAAACAAGAAATATTTTGATCGGGAAAATGCGCTTTTACTGAAAAAGAAAAGAGAACTCGAAAACTACCTCTCTGGAATGGGCTTTAAGATATACGAAACCCATACTAATTTCATTCTTTGTTATAACGAACATTTTAAAAGCCTGATGAAACGTCTGGAAAAAAACGGCGTTTTGGTTAAAGATCTTTTAACATGGCCCTATGCCGGAAAAAGGCTTAAAGATTTTCTCAGGATCGGCATACCCACTCCTTCAGATATCGATATCTTTAAGCATGCTCTAAGGCTCTCGATTAGAGACGATCTTTACAGGATAACAAAAAGGACCTATGAGAAAAATGCTTACAAACTAAAAAACATTTACGAAAATCCTGCCTGGAGGCGACTCGCAGAAAGCTTTTTAGACCTCTTCATCTCGAGCCTGCCGGGAAAGAAGGTTTTAGATTTAGGGTGCGGAACCGGAATCGATTCGGTTTATCTCGCTGAAAGAGGTTTCAGACCTGTTGGAATCGATTTCTCAGAAAAGATGATAAAAATAGCCAGGGAAAAATGCAGAAAAAGAGGGCTTTCTGGTAAATTTTTATGCAAAGATATGTGTAGAGTCGAGTTTCAAAAAAATGCGTTCGATGGGGTGTTAGCGAACAGCTCTCTCCTGAACCTGATCAGAGAAGATGTCGAAAAGGTAGTTAAAAAAATATATAAATGGCTTGCCCCTAAAGGGGTTTTCGGGATAATAATGAAAAAGGGAGAGGGGGAAGAGTTTAAAAACAACCGACTTTACACCTATTATAACCTTAGCACATTAAAATCGTTGCTGAAGAATGCCGGTTTTGAAGTATTAGAAGCTTACGAAAAATATTCTCCTTCAGATAGATGCAGCTTCGTTTTCGGAATCGGGAGGAAAAATGCCCAGGCAAGAAAGAAGATTTAGGGATATATCTGCAAGATTCTATAGAAAACATCCTTCTTATTTATTAAAGTATTATAATTACTTTGGAAGAGGGCACGAAATCACCCTCGTGGATGCTTTAATATATCCGCACATTGCTTATTCTAAGAAGAATAAGATAGACCTTTTAGATGTTGGATGCGGAGATGGTATAACCACAAATTTTATCCTTAGGGATATCAAGAAAAAATTTAATATCTATGCATTAGACCTGTTCCGTCCTACTTAAAATCTTATAAAAAGCATTTTCCAAAAGCAAAAACTTTCCTCACTACATGGCAAGATTTTGATATTCAGAAAAAATTTGATATGATCTTCGCAATAAATGCCCTTTACGGAATTCCACCAACAAAAGAAAACAAAGAGCATTATGAAAAATTTTTAAAGATGCTAAAGCCGGGTGGGGAAGCTCTGATTTTGATGTTAACAGAAAAAAGCAGTATAGTATCATTTGCCAAAAAATATTGGTTTAAAGTTCATCAGATGCCTTACATAAGAAACTACTATGAAAAGACTGTAAGAAAGCTTAAGGAATGGTTTCCCAAAAACTTAAAAGAAGAAAGGATCGAGAAAATAGCATCTATGGACATACCATTTAAAGATGCTTTAACTATAACCGGATTCTTTCTGTATCTTGATAGGGAATTAATCTTAAGATATAAAATTCCATTGCCCGATTTTACTTGTTTCAAAATGAGATACGGATTAGCAGTGCTTAAAAAATAACTCAAAAAATTAAATAAACCCGAAACAAAAATAATAATATGCTTTTGAAAGCCAGGGTTCTGGAATTCGAGGCAAAAAAGCCGATAGTGATTTTGAACCGGGCCGATGCAGAAGACCTGGGTATAAAGCCATTAGACAGGGTGGAGCTTGAAGCTGGAAAAAAGAAGAGGATAGCGATAGTAAATGTTGCTGAGGAGTTCATCAGAAAGGGATGGATAGGGCTTTATGGAAGGCTTCAGGAAGAGCTAAAGGTAAAGGAAGGCGGTAATGTCGAGGTAAAGCCTATCCAGCAGCCCGCCTCTGTTGTTTATATAAAAAAGAAGCTTTCGGGAAAAGTCCTAAAACCGCAGGAACTCAAGCAGATAATAAAGGATGTGGTGGAGCAAAAGCTTTCAGAAATAGAGCTCACATCCTTCGTGACAGCCCTCTATAATCACGGTTTGACACTGGAAGAAGCAGCAGCTCTTTCGACTGCAATGGCAGAGACAGGAAAGATCTTAAGGCTGAAGAAAAAGCCAGTTTTTGATAAACATTCTATTGGCGGGGTTCCGGGTGACAAAACCTCCTTGGTTTTGGTCCCGACAATAGCTGCTGCTGGATGCACGCTACCGCAAACGTCTTCCA
>QMZZ01000090.1 GCA_003663445.1 Candidatus Aenigmatarchaeota archaeon
CCCAGAGCTGCAGCAGCCATCTTGACTTCTTCAGCGGTTGCTTTTAGGAAATTCGCGGCCTTTTCAGCGGCTTTGGGATCGAGCTTCTTCTCGAGCTCAGGGTCCTGGGTTGCCAGCCCGACAGGACATTTTCCAAGGTGACAAAGCCTGCAGTAGATGCAACCCATCGAGATCAGAAGCGGTATTCCCATGAAAACGGCATCAGCCCCTAAAGCCAAGCATTTTGCCACATCCCCGCCTGTCGAAAGGCCCCCGCCTATCAGAAGCTTTTGTTTCGCTTCTAGCCTGTCAAGGATTTGTCTGGCTTTCGCCAGAGCAACCAAGGTCGGAATCCCGAAATCCTCAAGCATGATCTGCGGGGCTGCCCCTGTCCCTCCTGCTCTCCCGTCTATCGCTATCGCATCCGGGCCTGCCTTTACTATCAACGGCAAATCAGCCTCCAAATCACCGGCTGCTAGCTTGACTATAACGGGCTTTCCTGTCAGTTCCTTCAGCCATTTTATCTTCTCTTTCAGATCTTCCCATGAATGTATGTCGGGATGGGCCGGTGGGGAATGCACAGCTTTACCGAGCTCTACATGTCTCACTTTAGCTATTTCAGGAGTCACCTTTTCAGCCGGTAAAAGACCGCCTTGTCCTGGCTTGGCTCCCTGGCCCAGCTTTATCTCTATAGCATCCGCCTGCTTAAGAACATCTTCTGTTATTCCGAACCTGCCTGTTGAATACTGGACTATAAGCTTTTTTGCTTCCTGCCTCTCTTCAGGTAGCATCCCGCCTTCTCCTGTATTAGCAGCAGTTCCGGCAAGGATTGATGCTTTTGCCAGAGCCAACTTTGCTGATTTGGAAAGAGCGCCAAAGGACATAGCGCCGATAAGGATCGGGATTTCGAGCTCCAGTTCGCCTATTCGGGTTTTGGAAGATATCTCCTCCCTGAAGTAGTCCCGAGGTCTTTTGGCTAGCTGGGAGGGAGCGAAAACCAGCTTATCAAAGCCCAGCTTCACTTCAGCCCTTCCTCCCTGAACTATCGGCTTTCCGGTTTGGGCTTTCGTCTTGATGGCAGAAATCCAGTCCATAAACTTTATAGCTTGAGGTAAATAAAAAGGTAACATTTTTTCCGTAACCACCAAAAAGAGATGAAAACCGAAAAATATTTAAATCCTAAATTGTCACTATTAAATAGTGACAAAAGGTGAAAATATGACTGGATATAAATGGGCCGGGAAGTATCGACTGGATGAAGCTCCTGAGATAGTGCAGAAAATATTCGAAAATCCAGAATACAAGCTGACAGCAGGGGATGCTGAGATTTTGGTAGATTTCATTTTAAACGTTTCCGAGCTTTTGGGTTCCTTCCCTCTCGATTTCGAATACCAGAAAGAGAGAAGGATGTCGATAATTCACTTGGAGCCAGGAAGGGAGCCTCATGTGGTTCTGAAAGGAAGGAACATATTCGATAAACCGATTAAAGCAAGGGACGGAGAAGGGAATATCAGGGAGGTATATCCGGGAGAGAGGTTCAAAACACACATCCCGGCTAGTGATTCGGATAAATATCTTTAAAATATTTATTTTATAAATAACACTGTTATAAATTATGAAGGCATACTTCGACTACGCTGCAACAAGCCCTCCAGACCCGAGAGTCCTGAAGGCGATGATGCCCTTTTTCAGGCAGAAGTTCGGAAATCCCTCCTCGATCCATTCCTGGGGAAGGGAAGCAAAAACGGCTTTGGACCTGGCAAGGGAAAGGGTTTCCCGGCTTTTAGGTGCAGAGGCAGAAGAAATCATCTTCACCTCCGGAGGGACAGAGGCAAATAATCTTGCGATACAGGGGATTGCATGGAGGCAGGGAAAAGGCCATATAGTCACGAGCCGGATAGAGCATCATTCCGTTCTCCGAACTTGCCAGTTCCTGGAAAAACAGGGATTCAAAGTTACCTATTTGCCGGTTGGCAGGGAAGGTAGGGTTTCCCCTGAAGCGGTTCAGGAAGCCATAAGAAAGGACACGATCCTCGTCTCCATCATGTGGGTGAATAATGAAATAGGTGCGATCCAGCCCATCAAGGAAATAGCCAAAATCTGTCAGGATTATAGGATACCCTTCCATACAGATGCCGTTCAGGGATTCGGCAAGCTTGAAATAAATGTTAAAAAGCTCGGAATATCCCTGCTTTCCGCATCTTCCCATAAAATCTACGGGCCAAAAGGCGTCGGATGCTTATACAAAGCCGAGGATGTGGAGCTAAGGCCGATGCTCTATGGAGGTCATCACGAGAGGAAGATAAGGGCAGGGACTGAAAACGTTCCTGGAATAGTCGGATTTGGAGAGGCATGCCGAATTGCAGGAAAGGAAATGAAAAGGGATGAGGAAAAAGCCAGGGGTTTAAGGAAAAGGATCTTAAAAGCATGTCTTTCGATCCCTGATTCTTGGCTGAACGGTGACCTGAATGGCCTTCCCTCAATCGCTAACTTTGGCTTCAGGGGTATAGAGGGAGAGGCACTGGTCTTGAAGCTGGATCTTGCCGGGATTGCCGCCTCAACCGGATCTGCATGCGCTGAAAAGGAGCTTGAACCGTCCCATGTTCTGCTAGCTTTGGGTCTCAGCCCGATGGAAGCCCACGGGTCCCTAAGGCTAAGCTGGGGGAGATTCACCGAGCAAGAAGAGGTTGATTATCTGCTAGAAGTCCTACCAGAAAAGATAGAGGAGTTAAGGAGGATAAGCCCGGTATGAAATACTCCAAAAAGGTTATGGACGAATTCAAGCATCCAAAGAATCTCGGGGAGATTAAAGACCCGGACGGGATAGGAAGGGTCGGCTCTCCTGTTTGTGGAGACATTATGTGGTGCTATCTCAAGATAGGCAAAAAAGCTGGAAAGGAATTCATTCAGGATATAAAAGTCAGGACTTTCGGCTGTGTCGCAAATATAGCAACATCATCC
>QMZZ01000091.1 GCA_003663445.1 Candidatus Aenigmatarchaeota archaeon
GATGGAGGAAAGATGTGGGAACTTGTCTTGAAAAGAAAGAGGCTCATAAACGGCTTGAGCTTGCTGACGCTTTTCCTTATCGTGATGAATTTCTTCTTGGTCCTCTGAAATTTTTATATACCTCTCAACAATTTAATTTATGCCGAATTTCAAGCTCGTGATATCCGACCCGAAAACCAGAAGAGCTTACCAGCTCGAGATCGAGCAGGAAAAGGCAGGACTTATCGGGAAAAAGATAGGCGAGGTTATAAAGGCTGATAATCTCGGTTTGACGGGATACGAGCTCGAAATAACAGGGGGTTCTGACAAGGACGGGTTTCCGATGAGGCCAGATGTTGAGGGTCCTGTTAGAAAAAAGATCCTGCTCTCACATCCACCTGGTTTTCACCCGCGAGTCAAAGGTCAGAGGAAAAGGAAAACCGTCAGGGGTAATACGGTTTCTCAAGAGATAGTTCAAGTTAATCTCAAAGTCGTGAAGTACGGGCAGAAGTCCCTCGAAGAGATTTTCGGAAAGCCTAAAGAAGAAAAGCCTGAAGAGAAAAAAGCAGAAGAGCCAAAGAAAACAGCTGAAAAGCCAGAAGAAAAGCCGGAGAAGACAGAAGAAAAGCCGGAAAAAGCAGAAGCTAAAACCTGATTTGAGCTAGCTGTTCTGTCCTGGCCAGCAAAGGATCCACCACACACATTTATGACCCTTATCGGCTATGCAACACGATTTACAGATATTTTTCCCGTTCTTCTCGCACCTTCTTGTCTCCTTCTCTCTCCCGCAAACCTCGCAGGACATTAGTAAGCATTTGATGTGCAAGAGGATTTAAACTTAATCCACACCTCTCCCACCAGAGCCACCCAAGAAATATAAATTTCACTTCCAATTCTACTTATGCCAGAGAGGCTGACAGCATCCAAAGTCAGGATTTCCGATCTCATAAACGGGAAATGGGTGGATACGCCGGAGGGCCCCAGACTCGAGCTTCCGTGGGAAGAAAAGGTTTCAAGAGTAAGGGTTTTAGCAACTGTTGTCAGTCGCTTTCAGTCTGAGGACGGCAAGTTTTCAACCTTGACCCTCGATGATGGAACCGAAACGATAAGGCTTAAGGTGTTCCAGGGATCCAAAATGCTTGAAGGTTTCCAACCAGGGGATTTGATCGATGTTGTAGGAAAAATAAAGCAGTTCGAGGGCGAAACCTATATCCTGCCGGAAACGATCCGGAAGGTGGATGATCCGAACCTCGAGACTTTGAGAAGGCTCGAAATCCTGCTGAAGATAAAAAGATTCAAGCCGCAGGAAAGCGAGAAGGAGCTTTTGAAGAAGAAGGTCTTGGAAGAGATCGAGAAGGCAAAAGACGGAATAGAGTACGAAAAACTGCTAAAGCTGGCTCCGGAAGACAGGATAGAGCAGGTGGTAAACGAGCTTCTGGGAGAGGGCATCTGTTACGAACCATCACCTGGAAGGATAAAAAAGGTTTAACTTTTTAGGGCCAACCCCAGTCTGGCAAGAGAAAATATACAGGAAAGCATCCCTGCCAAAAAAAGACCGTAATGCGGAATGGAGAGGAAGGAAAAGATGCTTATGAGGAAGAGAAAGATATCTCTGGCCGGCCAGAATTTCGTTTTCTTGACGATCTTAACCTGTGCCTTGTCCATCCTGCCTTTCCCCAGTTTATTCCCGACCAGTTCTACGGTATAGTAATCTAGGAACATCCCGAAAAAGCCGATGAAAGCGAAAACCCAGGCAGAAAAGCTATTCATGGCTAAAGCTATTGCGAAAATCAGGCTCGAATCGTAAAGCCTGTCGAGGAAGGAGTCCAGGAAAGCACCGAACGGACTTCCGAGCTTTTTCAATCTTGCCAGTTCCCCGTCAACCCCGTCAAGGATCGAGATTATCCACACCGCTATACCTGCCAAAAAGAAGTGATGCATCAAGAAAAGCGGAACACACGTCAGGACACCGAGAAGAAAAACGAAGCAGGAAACTTGGTTCGGCCTAACATTCCTTTCAGCAAGACCGGCAGTTACAAGGGCAGAGATCCTTCTGTTAATAAGTCTCGATATCCATCCGTCCCTCGGGACCCCGTCCAGTTTTGGCTTCTGCTTTTTTCTTGCCTGCCTGTACCTTTCCCAGAAACCTCTTTTCATATTTTTTCTTGAGCAAAATTCAGATAAAACTTTAAATCAATCAAATTTATGATAACCAGGCTGAGGCTTCAAAACTGGAAATCTCATCTCGACTCTGAGTTCAGGTTCAGCAGAGGGGTGAATGCCCTGATCGGTATAATGGGTTCTGGAAAGTCCTCGGTACCTGAAGCTATCTCCTTCGCTCTTTTCGGCACCACCCCCCTGCTTCAGTCAAAGAAGATAACCCTGGATAAGCTTATAATGAGAAAACCGAATCAGCAGAAAAGAGCCAAGGTCGAGCTCGAATTTCAGCTTAACGGAAAAACGTACTTTGTCGCAAGAACGATCGAGCTGGGGAAGGGGACCGTTGAAGCTGAGCTAAGGGAGGACGGAAGGCTGATAGATGTCGGTATCCAGCCGATAAACCAGGAGATTCAAAGGATACTCGGGATGGATTTCGAACTTTTCTCCAAAGCCGTTTATTCTGAGCAAAACGGGATCGACTACTTTCTTACGATCCCGAGAGGGAACAGGAAAGCGCATCTGGACAGGATGCTCAGGCTGGACCGATTCGAGAAGGCGAGAGAGCTAGCAACAGCTCTCCTGAACAGGATGAAACAGGCAAGAGAGGAAGATATAAAGCACCTGGCTGAGCTGGAGAAGGAGGGGGTGGAAGAGAAGCTTGAAGAGCTGGAAAGGCAGATGGAAAGCCAAAGAAGAGAGCTTTTCAGGATCTCAGAGGAAAAGGAAAAGACCAAGGAAAAAAGACAGGAACTGGAAGAGAGGCTCGA
>QMZZ01000092.1 GCA_003663445.1 Candidatus Aenigmatarchaeota archaeon
GGATGCCAGGGTTTGCTGGTGTCAACGGCAAGGGCTGACCAAAGAAAGGCTAAGGAGAGGACAAGGATGACTGCAAAAGAAAAGAAGATAATTTCTGATTTTTCGAGGTGGATTTCCATATTTATTTTTTCTCTTTAGGTCTTTTTAAACCCAATTGCCCAGTAAGTGACTACAGAACCGAAGTCTCCGGTCACCTCCCCTGAATTGCTGTGGTGCAAAACCTCTGCTTTCAACCCGAGCTTCTTTGCCCATGCGAGCAGACAGGCGATAGGACCATAGCCGCAAACCGATATTTGGTTCTCTTCAAGAACCCTGAAAAACTTTTTCGGGTCCAGCTCCAGGATGGCTTTTACAGCCATCTTATCCGCTTTTTCAGCCTCTTCAGCCGGTAAGTAGTGGCTGAAATCCGAAGAGGCTATCAGCCCTACCTCGAATCTGGTCAGGAATTCACCCAGCTTTATGCACTTTTCCAGCAACTCCTCTGAATAGTCAACATTCAAGATCGAAATCGGCAGAAACTTGAAGCCGGAAAACCGATACTGAAGAAAGGGCAGGATGACCTCGATCGAATGTTCCTGCAAGTGCGCGAGTTTATCCTCAGCCAAAAAATCCAGCTGAAGCTTTTTGGCAAGCTCCCTGTCAATAGTTACCCTCCCTAGAGGGGTTTCCCATTCCTCCAGGCTTAAAGCAAAGCTATGCCCTAAACCGTGATGGTTCGGCCCAAGGATCACCCAGGTTTTCTGCTTTTCGAGGCTTCCGATAGCAAAAGCGGCTGTTTTTCCAGAATATACATATCCGGCATGCGGGCAGATTACTGCCAGACAACCATTCTGCTTTATACCGGAAAAAAGCCCCTCCAGCATCCTCTTCAGCTGAAATCCGTCGGCTGGGTAGAAAAGACCCGAAACACAGGCTTTCCGCATATTTTAATTTAAAAACTAAAAGAAAAATATGGTCGAGGTTATTAAGAGGGATGGAAGAAAGGAAGCATTTGATCCGGAAAAGATAAAGCACGGGATAAGGGCTGCCGGTGGAAGGACCGATGTTCTGCCAGAAAGGATCGAGGAGCTTGCAGAAAAGATAGCCAGGGAGATTCAGGAAATCGCGGAAAAAAGAGGGGAGATAAGGACATCCGAGATCAGGGCGATGGTCCTTGAAAGGCTTGCTGTTGAAGAACCCTCAATCGAGCAGGAATTCAGGCTTTGGCCCAAAACAGAAAAGCCAGAAGCCGAAGAATTCAAGTAGATGCCTCTAAATCTCAGGAAAAGAAAAACGCTTTTATTTAACCGATATATTTTACTTCTTCAGGAGGCTTCTTTTCTGTGACCGGTGCCTTGAACTGCTCAGCTATACGCTTGTAAAATTCCATAAGCTTTGGCGTTATCGATGGCTTTACCTTTTCAAGGGCCTTCTTGAAATGCTTTTTCCTGACTTCCTTGGCCTTGATATCTTCCCTTAAAGCATTCAGGGCAGCTTCTCTGCAAACAGCTTCTATATCGGCACCAGAATATCCTTCTGTCTGTTTTGCAAGCTCTTCGAGGCTCACATCCTTTGCCAGGGGCATCTTTCTCGTATGGATCTTGAAGATTTCCAATCTCGCCTTGTAGTCAGGGGCAGGAACGAGGATTTGCCTGTCAAACCTTCCAGGCCTCAGTAAGGCCGGGTCGAGGATATCAGGACGGTTGGTTGCGGCGATAACGACAACATTGTGAAGCTCTTCAAGACCTGACATCTCTGTCAGGATCTGAGAAACGACGGTTTCCGAAACCCTTGTTCCGACTTCAAGCCCTCTTCTTGGTGCTATCGCGTCTATCTCATCGAAAAATATTATAGCAGGAGCCACTTGTTTGGCTCTCCTGAAAACCTCTCTTATCTTCCTTTCGGATTCCCCGACCCACATCGTATAGATCTCAGGACCTTTTACCGAGATGAAATTAGCCCCTGACTCATTCGCAACAGCCTTTGCCAGCAGCGTCTTCCCTGTCCCAGGAGGACCGTAAAGCAGGATGCCTGATGGCGGCTTTATCCCCATGCGCTTGAAAATCTCAGGATGCTTAAGAGGCCATTCAACAACTTCTTTGAGCAACTGCTTTACTTCCTCCAGCCCGCCTATGTCTGACCACCTGACATTCGGCACCTCGACCAGAACCTCCCTCATCGCAGAAGGCCCGACAAGCTTTAGGGCAGTCTTGAAATCCTGCATCGTTACCTGAAGCTTTTCAAGAACTTCCTTCGGAAGCTCTTTCTCCTTTTTCCAGGAAATCCCTGGCAGAACCCGTCTCAAAGCAGCCATGGCAGCTTCCTTACAAAGAGCTTCGAGATCAGCACCGACAAAACCATAGGTCACGTCTGCAAGCCAGTCAAGATCGACATCCTTTGCAAGGGGCATATTTCTCGTATGGATCTGAAGGATTTCCTTCCTTCCCTTCTTGTCAGGGACCCCTATCTCTATCTCCCTGTCGAACCTTCCCGGTCTTCTCAAGGCCGGGTCAAGCGCATCAGGACGATTGGTTGCGGCAATAACGATGACTTTCCCCCTGCTCTTCATCCCGTCCATCAAGGCGAGAAGCTGAGCAACGACTCTTCTTTCAACCTCCCCTGTTACCTCTTCCCTTTTCGGCGCTATCGCATCTATTTCATCTATAAAGATTATGCTTGGAGCGTTCTTCTCTGCCTCGGCAAAAATGTCCCTTAATCTCTTTTCCGATTCTCCATACCACTTTGACATTATTTCAGGCCCTGAGATAGCTATAAAATTAGCCCCTGACTCATTCGCAACAGCCTTTGCCAACAGGGTCTTCCCTGTCCCAGGAGGACCGTAAAGCAAAACGCCTTTTGGTGGTTCTATACCGAGCCGTATGAAAAGTTCAGGATGTCTTAAGGGAAGCTCTA
>QMZZ01000093.1 GCA_003663445.1 Candidatus Aenigmatarchaeota archaeon
AAGGAATTTTGGTTGATAGGAAAAATAAATACCTAAATTATGAAAATAGGATTTCTTCTTTAGAAGAACTATGGAGATTTTTATGAGCTATCAAATTCTTGATTTTACAGAGGGAGCAAATTGAAACTAACATAGAAAGGATTTAAAAGCGTGAAGCCGATTTGGTGAAGAATAAAAATTTTTGTAAATTTTATTATTTTATCAATCCTTTCTTTTTCATCAATAAATAAGGATAGCCTTTTTTCTCTGTTTTCGAAATGTCGATTCCTAAAGATTTGGCAAATTCGAAAAGTTTCTTCCTGGTTTCTTCCACACTTCCGAAATCCTTTATCGCTTCGATTTCCATAAAGAGACCCAAATCTTTAACCCTGTCCAGTGCTATTTCAAATTCATCATTGTAATTGAAAATTTCTCTTTCTTTTTCTACTGTGACCAATTTTTTAAAATTCAAAACTGAAAATATCTTGACTAACTGATCATAATTTTTGATCTCGGTTTCAAACTCATCACAATGGGTAGTGGTTTCGACATTTTCTGGATAATAATGTTTATAGTTAAGAAAAATTTTATCGCCCCTTCTTCTGATGCTTAACCA
The DNA here is from genome assembly GCA_003663445.1 of Candidatus Aenigmatarchaeota archaeon. Lineage (GTDB taxonomy): Archaea > Aenigmatarchaeota > Aenigmatarchaeia > QMZP01 > QMZP01 > QMZZ01. The sequence goes on from QMZZ01000093.1 coordinate 596, forward strand.
CTCAAAAGGAAATTTCGGATCAAGAAAATTTCTATGGAGCGGGGTAAAATACTCGTCTATCTGTTCCGATCTTTTTACAAATTTCGCAATCTTCTGCAGTTTCTCTTTTATTTGAAAGAAAACATTCTCATCAAGGGGGATTTTTATTTCAATTTCTATGTTGTTGTTTGCCATAATAGCTAAAAACATTAATTAAATAAAAATCTTCTGAAGTGTTCATTTTTTAGAAAAACAATTAAAAATATGAAATTTCCAGATCCCATTTGCCGGCTCCTGAGGCTCGAGCCAGGTTTGATAAATATTTTCGGTCCTCCGGGAACAGGAAAAACGAACATCTGTATGCTTCTGGCGAGAGAATTTAGCAGAAAAGGACATCAGGTTTTTTACATGGATACGGAAAACGGCTTTTCCCTGGAGCGCTTTAAGCAGATAGAGCCTGATCAAGGAGTGCTGGAGAGAATAAAGCTCGTCAGGCCTGCTGATTTTCAGGAGCAGGGGAAGCTCATAAGGAGCCTTTCTAATTTCCGGTTTGTGGTGATAGATTCCGTAGTGGCTCTTTACCGGCTTTACTATGCTGAAAGGGGAGATGAGCTTGTGATGGAGGCGAACCGAGAGCTTTCGAAACAGCTTTCGGTCCTTTCCAGATTTTCTCATGAGAAAGGCGTTCCGGTGATCGTGACAGCACATGCTTACCGAAAGGGCGATGAATGGGATGCAATAGGCGGGGAGGTCCTGAAGTATTGGTCAAAGGTGATTCTTCTGCTCGAGAAAACAGGAAGGACAGGGGAGAGAAAGGCGAGCCTGATAAAGCATCCTTACCTGCCCGAGGGAAAATCCGTCAAGTTTCAGATAGTTCAGCAGGGTATCAAACCAGCCGGATTTAGGATTTTTTAAATTTTTCCTGTATTTACTCTTTTTATGAGAAAGGGGGTCGTGAAGTGGTTCGATTCACAAAAGGGTTACGGTTTTGTTCAGGATGATGACGGGATAGACATTTTCGTTCATTGGTCCCATGTAGACGAAGAGTTCAGGCGGATTCACGGACGCGCCAAACTTTATAGCGGTCAGGAAGTGCTTTTCGAATTTATAGACACACCCAGAGGACTTCAGGTAACCTATCTGAAGCCGCTTTATTTTTAAAATTTTCTTCCAATTCTGGATTGATGGAAAGGGCTTTCTTCCTTCTGAAACCGGACGGGCTCGAAAAAGAAGAAAAGATCAGGGAAAGGGTTTCTGAGATCTCGCAGATAGTGGCTGAAAAGGAATACGATAGCCTGGATCAGGAACTCGTTGAGGAGCTTTATTCCGAACACAGGGAGAAGGAGTTTTTCGGTTACCTGATAGAACAGCTGGCAGGCAAGCCGTCAAAAACATGGATCCTTGAAGGTTATCAATCAGGATTTCTTGAAGATCTCAAAAGGCTGGTGGGTGACAGGGATCCGAAAAGGGCAGAACCCGGAACGATAAGAAGTATGAGCTCTGATTCGCTCGAGCAGGCAAAGAAGGAGGGGAGGGCTGTCAGAAACCTTGTTCACCGATCCGACAGTCCAGGGGCTGCTGTAAGGGAAACATGGATCTTCTGGGACGAGGATATTTATGACATAAACAGAATCCACACAGAGCTGGATAGGATAATCGAGGAGCAGAAGGAGAAGGAAAGGCAAAAGAAGGCTTATGTTCAGGAGATAGGACCTGAAAAGGCGAGAGAGGTTGCAAAATATATAAAAGCCGGGGAAAGCGTCCTTTTGGTTGGGGGTTTGAAGGACAAGGAATTCCTGCTGGAAGCAACTCCCAATGTCCTGAATCTTGACATAGTCGAGACTGGCTATCAGGATGTGATAGGAGATATTGAGACCAAACTACCTTTCAAGCCAAAAAGCTTTGACCATGTTGTGATGCTTCATTTGATGGAAATCCTTTATAATCCGAGAAGGGCATTTTCAGAGGCATGGAGGCTTTTGAAGCCAGAGGGAAAGCTCTGGGTAGGGGAGAAATACGGATGCTATAGCCAGGGATTGGGGATCTATACAACCTTCGGAGACAGGTTGCCCGGCATTTTAGAAGAGCTCAGGATCAGGGGTCTGGTCTATTTTCCTGACGGGCTCGAGGCATTTTCGATTCAGCCCGGACTCATTTCCTATGTGATGGAACTGGCAGGATTCAGGAAGATCGAAACCAAGGGAAATCTGGTTATCGGGATAAAATGATCCTTTCCGGAGGTCCTTCAGGCTCGAGCTCCCTCCAGACTTCTGCCTGAAAAGTATAAAGCTTTACTC
>QMZZ01000094.1 GCA_003663445.1 Candidatus Aenigmatarchaeota archaeon
CAAACAATAAAAAATGTGATCGCAAGCACCAAAATAAAGCCTTTTATCCAAAAGAAGGGGCTTGGTCGCTATCGAACCGCCTGTCCTGATTTGGAACCAGTGATGAAAGGCAGTTTCCCTTATTCTCATTAACATCGCCTCGAGTTCCAAATCCCCGAACTCGCTTCCTGGCTGAAAAACTGGCTGGACCTCAAAATCCGATTCAAAATATTTTTCCATTTTAAGGATTCGATCAAAATTTAAAAAGGGCCCGTAGTTCAAGGGATAGAACGGAGGCTTGCGGAGCCTCAAATCCCGGTTCGAGTCCGGGCGGGCCCGATCTTTTTCAGAAAAGGCAGGTACTCGGTTCTCACCTTTCTGACAGAGCAGTGAAGCTGGGAAGCAAGCTCTGAAAGTTTTTCCTTTTCTTCTGCTCTTTCCTGTTTGGTTGCCCCCAGCCTCAGCAATCTCTCCGGAGGTTTATAGGATATCCAGCCCTCTTTTGGCTTTAGCAGGGAAAGGCTTGCCAGAAGCTCTATCATATAAAGCCTGAACCTCCAGTTCTGCTGTTTCCTCACCCTTGCCCTGTAGAGGTCCGCAAGGGATAGCAGATCGTAGGCTTTTGCAAGCTCTTCTCCTTCATACACAAGAGGCAGGTTCTGCTCGATCCAGAGGAAAACTTCATCCGGGTCCTTATCACAGGATTGAATTGCCAGCTTGGCTGTCCTTATGTTTCCTGCCTTAAAGATGCGCTGGAGGACATCGAAGATGCTGCTTTCCCTTTCCCTATAGCCCAAGGCTGCCAAATCCCTTTCCTCAAGCCTGGTTTTTCCCTCTGCGATAAGCTGGAGGTCAAGGATGGCTGATCTGAGATCCCCCTGAGACCACTTGGCAAGTTCCTGGAGACAGCCCGGCTCAGCAATGATGCCTTCTTTTCGGCATATCTCTGCAAGTTTTCTGGCTATCTGGGGCCAGGGTATCCGGCTAAACTTTACCTGCTCGCTCTCTGCCAAAACCGGCCTAAGTCTTTGGGTCCACGGATTTATGGCTGTAAGGATAACGGGATGCGGTGATTCCCTGATGATCTTCAGGATCAGCGGGACAGCCCCTCTATCCCTGGCGGAAAGCGAGTCGACCTCATCTATAAGGATCAGCTTTCCTGAATGCCAGATCGATTTCGAATGAACAGAATCGAGAATCCTCTTGAGCTCTTCGGGAAGACCAGGGATCGAAGCATTTACCTGCAGAAGCTCAAGATTAGACTCTCTGGCAAGGAGTTCTGCCAAAAGCGTTTTTCCTGTTCCAGAAGGACCTGTGAGCATCAAGGCCTTTCCGGGTTTGAATCTGGAAAGCCAGCTTTTTGCCTGTTCAACCGCCTTCTTCTGATCAACGAACTCCGAAAGAGTTCTCGGCTTGTGCTTTTCGACCCAAAGCATTTTAAATCTTGGGAGAAAGGATTAATATGCCTGAAAGCCCTGTCCGTCTTCTCTCACCGAGGCTTACGGTTTTGGTCGCAACCAAGGACGAAGACGGCACGACAAGGGCCGTACCGTTTTCCTGGGTCATTCCTGTCTCCTTCCAGCCTCCTTTAGTGATGGTGGCTATCCAGAAGGGAAACAAAGGGACCCTACCGAATCTCAGGAGGACAGGGAAGTTTACCGTCAACCTTGTCTCGTCCGGATGGGCTGAAAGGGCTGTAAAATGCGAAAGGGTGAAGCATCCCGAAAATGCCGGGCTTAAGGTCAAGAGTATAGACTGGGATGTTCCTGTGATAGAAGAGGCGGGGGCCTGGCTTGCGTGCAAGGTGAGAGACATTCTGGATGTGGGAGGAGATCACCTGCTGGTGATAGGAGAGGTTGTGAAATCTGATGGTGAAGCAAAAGATACCATCCTGCACATTTCAGGTGAAAGGTTCGTCAGGATCGGGGAAGAGGTCAGGATTTCGAGGCACCTAAATCTTTAAATATTTCACTACTTTTTAATAATAAATATGGAAAAGAAATTGCATCTGATCGGAACAGTACATGCAGATCCTGAGGGTGATAAAAGGCTGATGTTAGCTCTGGTAGAGCACTCTCCTGATTATATCACACTTGAGAGTAACTCTGGGACGTCAGCTCAAGCCCCGCCTGAAGCGATAGTGAGCATATGCGAGCTTGCAAAAGATTATGGTGGATCGGATAAGATGATCGAGAATATAATGGAGGTCCTGCTAGCTAGAGGATTTGAGAAAAGAATAGCCTATATGTATCAAGAAACTATAAGACAGAAGAAAAATGTTGAAGTTTACGAAATAGATCTACCAGAAACAGATAAGTTTAAAGGTAGAGATAAGATCATCACGAAAAAATTTTTTGAAGAATTACCCCCAGAGGATACTCTGTTTTATTCATTGATGCAAGATAAGGAATTGACACTTGCAGAAAGGTTGATAGAGGATGGGTATCCTTTAAAACTTTCCGCATTTCTATCTGGAGTTTTGATACAGGCTTCTCTTTCTAAAGAAGGGCGGGAAAGATTCATTAGGGCAGAGTACAATCTCATACACGAGATTTTACCATCAGATGAAGCGCTAGCAAGAGATGAGTATATGGAAAAGCGGATAAGGGATGTATATGAAAGGGCTGAGCCTGGGAGCACGATAGTTCATATAGGTGGCATGAGCCACATTTTTGACAGATATCTAGGCGCACCTAACCTGTATGAGAGGCTTTCGGACCTCAAGCCGACAAGAAGCAAGCTGATCGATTATCCTGTTCTGAACTTTTCAGCCACAAAATAGCAGGTGAAGCCATCCTACATGTTGAAGTTTCATCCAGAAGGAAAACCTTCTTCACAAGCTCTTCGTGCGCACATCCTAAAATCCTTTCAGCCA
>QMZZ01000095.1 GCA_003663445.1 Candidatus Aenigmatarchaeota archaeon
AACATAACCATAGCGATTCTTGATACAGGTATCGATTACACGCATCCTGACCTCGGAGGATGTACCCAGGCAGGGTTTCTGGCAGGGAACTGCTCAAAGGTGATAGGTGGATGGGACTTTGTTAATCAGGATTCAGACCCGATGGATGACCACGGTCACGGAACTCACTGTGCAGGGATAGCAGCAGGAAACGGGACGCTCAAGGGTGTCGCTCCTGAGGCGAGGCTTTTGGCTTATAAGGTTTTGGACGAGTACGGGGCAGGATACTGGTCATGGGTAATTTCGGGAATAGAGCAAGCTGTCAAAGATGGTGCAGATATTATATCCATGTCTTTAGGTGGACCAGGAGATCCTGATGATCCTGTATCTCAGGCGGTTGATGAAGCAGTTGATGCAGGTGTTGTGGTTGTGGTGGCAGCAGGAAATTCGGGACCTCTTTATGAGACGTTAGGCTCTCCTGGTGTGGCAAGAAAGGCCATAACCGTTGGAGCTTCTGATAAATCAGACACGCTTGCTGGTTTTTCATCAAGAGGCCCAACATCGATAGGTACGATAAAGCCTGATATTTTGGCCCCGGGTGTTAACATATGTTCAGCCAGGTGGGACGAGGCTTGGAAAGGTAAGGAGTGTATAGACGATAAACATGTAGAAATTTCAGGGACGTCCATGGCAACGCCACATGTTGCCGGGCTCGTGGCTCTCATAAAGCAGATGCATCCTGATTGGACACCCGATGAGATAAAAATGGTTTTGAGGTCAACAGCAGTAGATCTCGGTTATCCCTATCCTGATCAAGGATGGGGAAGGGTGGATGCAACTACTGCTGTTCTATCAGAAAGACCCTGTATAGCTTTATTCGATACCTATGGCTTTAAGGGCTGGGTGAAAGAGAATTTTGAAATAAAGGGAACAGCTACTTGCCCGGACAATTTCACTCATTATGAAATCTATTTGGGAAAGGATTATGATTTCGAAAACCGGACATTGATTTACAGTTCCGATAAACCCGTGATAAACGGGACTCTTGCTTTTCTCAACACAACAGGATTGGAAGATGGTACTTATCTGCTTAAGCTAGAAATAAAAAGGGGAAACAGGACCTTTTCAGATCTTTTGAGGTTTGTAGTGATACATAACTATACTGTTTGCAGAAGCTGTGCAGAATGTGAAATAAAAGCTAACCTTCTCGGAGAAAACCAAACACTAAACATAGAAAGCGATCTCACACAAAAAAAAGCCATTTGCATTCAAGTAAGGAAGAACAATATCAGAATTGACTGTAAAAACCATACAATTTTGGGTCCAACAGGAGGGTATGGGATTCAGCTTGACTATGTTAAAAATGTTGAAATAGATAACTGCAACTTTAGAGATCTTTATCGCGGGGTATGGTTAAAGCTTTCAGAAAACGCCAAACTCAGGAACAACACATTTGATGGCTATCCGTTCCTAATATGCTGGATAGTCAGAGATCCGCCTCTCACACTTAAACATGACATCGATGAATCAAACCGCGTGAACGGATCACCGATTTTGTATTTCTACAACATAAGCGATAAAGTATTCACGAACGAGGATATCGCTTCTGCGGGTTATTTGATGCTTGCTAATTCGAAAAATGTGACCCTGAAAGATATCCAAATTAGCAAAAAAATTCCTGTATTTCCATTTTTCAACATAAGATTTTCGGATAAAATAAGATTGAAAAATGTAAGTCTAATACCAGCAATACATGTTTCCTATAGCAACTTTTCAGCAGAAAATAGCAATTTCCAATCTTTGTATATAACAGGTTTGAGCAATTCTTGGATTACAAGAAATAATCTACGTTTCATTTTACTCAGAAACCCTGGACCTAATCTCAGCATAAGATTCAATACCATAAATGCGGTTCGTCTTTGCATATATAATCAGGAAGACATAAACCTTTCATACAATTACTGGGGAACGACAAATTGTTCGGAAATAGAAGAGAAAATCAAGGACGTAAAAGATGGTTTCGGGACAGGCAAGGTTATCTATAATCCGGTTTTGGTAGATCCTTATGGCGCCGAAGCCGTCAACTGTACCGAAACTTTACCACCTTCATTTTATCTGGAAATATGGGATGATACGGATAAAATGAAAAAGTATCCAAACGAACCTGTTTACTTTTATGCAAGACCTATTCTTAACGGAAGCATTGTAAAGAATGCAACATGCTGGATAGATTTCCCAGAATTAAGGTCTGGTGGGATGATGGGATGGTATCCCGAATACGGTTTTTACAGATACAGGATGGAATTCCCCAAAGCCATGAACTATACATGGAAAGTTACATGCTATACAGCTACAGATAATGCAACGGCAAGCGATTATGCGATAATTTATCAACCAAAGGAATACGCGCTTGATATCTGGGACACGACAGATATAAAGCAGGTTTATGCAAACGAAACTCTTGACCTCAGGTTTTACGCAAAGCTCCTCCATCAAGGAAAGCCGATAGGAAATGCAACCTGCACATTTAACTGGGGAGGTCTGAGAAATGAAAGCATAACCCAGTATGTTGAAATGGAGTATAACAAAACCACTGGATTTTATGAATATGCAGAAACAGTTTTTGGTCAGTCAGGAACTCGTCTCTGGTCTGTGAGATGCAACCTGGGCAACAGGAGCTTCTCAGAAGAGGACAAAATCGAAATCCTTCCAAACCCGGCTTACCTGAAGATATGGGCTTTGGGTGAAAGGTATCCTGGTGAAAGAATCAGGTTCCAGGCTTTTTATGCAGATATGAATAACACGCTTATCAAAGGCAATTGCACGATTTTGGTGGA
>QMZZ01000096.1 GCA_003663445.1 Candidatus Aenigmatarchaeota archaeon
AAAGGATGGGAAATCATCTTCAACAAGCTCGTCTTACGGTTTAGCCTCAGAAAATACAGCATTTCCGAGCTCCCTGAGAAGTTAAAGAAAAAATTCAGGAAGAAGCCGCTTCTCTTGCTGCTTGATGAGGGGTATGAGGCAGGAAAGGAAAGCCTGGAATGGCTCAGGACCCTGACAGACCATTGTGACAGCCTTTTCGTCCTTTTGGCAAGCCTTCCAGATTCTGAGTTTAGCTTCAGCTTGCTTAAGCAAAGGATCGGAGAAAGGGTCGAGCTTAAAGGGCTTGACAGACTCGAGACAGCCGAATTAATAAAAAGGCGGATCGAGTGGGCAGGAGGGCAGGATATAAGGCCCTTTTCCCTCGATTCTATCGAGGTTATCTATAATCACACTCTCGGAGTCCCGAGACAGGTCCTGAAATGCTGCTCAGAAGTGGTTTACCAGGCGATGGAAAGGGGTATCTCGATTATCGATTCTGGCTTCTTAAGGCAGGTCTCGAACCTGAACGGGATTCAGCTTAAGGAGCTTTCGGAAAAGCAGAGAAGGCTCCTTTTTGCCCTGGATTCGAAATCCCTCACCCCAACACAGCTCGCTGACCAGCTTGAATGGGGGAGGAATAGGGATAATGCAATGAGGGCTGTCAATAATATGCTCAGGAGACTCATGGGAATGGGATTGGTTGAAAGGGAAAGGGTAGGAAAGCAGTACCGATATAAAACGACTGCAAAATTCGAAGCACTCAGGAAAGCTTTTCCAGAAAACTGATCTCAGCAATCTTTTTTCCAAGCCCATCAACAGAATAGAGCGGTTTTTTTCCATTCCACAGATTCCATATATCTTCCGGATCTCCGATATAGATACCGTCAAAAAGGACCGTGAGCAGATTCCATCCTATTTTCCTTTTTCCTTCTGCAAGCATCTCCATCGCTTTTTCTCTAACCATGTAAAAAGCTTCGTACTTTCCTTCAAGTTTTCTACATATCTCGATAAGACCCTCATCGGCATCTACATCGTCTAAAAGCCTTACCCTTACAGGAGAATTTACCAATCTCGAATAAATTTCGGCGTATCCCTTTTCAAGCTCGGAAAAATTTCCTGAATAGTTTGCAAGCTCGTATTTATTCAGTTTTTCTTTAACGAGAGTATCCATAAATTTAGATTATTTCCTTTTCAGCCACTATAACGAAGTCGCCGACCGATTTGACGGCAGAAAACGGGATGAGAAACCTGTTCTTTTCGTCCTGCGGTAGGTTCATTTCCTGAATGTGGGGGGTTATTTCCGAAAGAACGATGTTCAGAAGCTCTCCGGAATCTGTTATGAAATCGATATCACCGACAACCCCGAATTTTTTCCCTGTTTCTTCTGAGATCAGAACCTTCCCTATCAGTTGCTTTGCCCTTACCCTTTCTTCCATCTATAAAGTAGGGTTATGGATTTAAATATTTTTTGATTCTTTAAGAAAAACGATAAAAATTTTAATAATGGTAAAGGACTATCTTTCGGAAATTCTGACTTCGAGGGATCCTGTTTCAGCTTTCAGAAAGATCCCTGCAAACAAGCGTGGATTCATTCTGCTCTCGCTTCCGAAAAGGGTCCAGAGGAACTTATTGGAAAAGCTCGACCTAAAGGAGATCGTCTCCTTTCTCGAATATCTTGATCCGGACGAGATAACCGACCTTTTACAGAACCTGAAGGAAAAAGAAAGAAAAAAATTACTCGAGATGTTGGGGAAGGAGAGGAGGGAAAAGGTCGAGTTCCTGCTAAAATTCGATCCGAGAACGGCTGCCGGATTGATGAACCTGGATTATGTCGAGGTCGGCAAGGACACGACTTTTGAGGAGCTTTCCAGGATTATTAAAAAACATGAAAAAAGGACAGGGAAGGTTCCGGCGGTCTTGGTCGTGGAGGACGGTTTTCTGATAGGAGAGCTTCCGCTCCATACCACGGTTTTGGCGAAAAAGGGTGAGAGGATAGGGAAGTATATCAGAAAGGTTCCGTCGATAAAGTACGATAAACCAGAGGGGGAGATCGTGAAGGAGTTCAAGAAGCATCCTCACGATAAAATAGTGGTTCTGGGTGACAGGGGAAATATTCTCGGCGTCATTTATTCGGATGATATTTTGAGGTTATTGGGAAAGAGAACGGGTCTTGAAAACTTTGCCGGAATAAGTGAAGAGGAAGATGTGCTGGATCCGGCGTTACTCAAGGTCAAGCATAGGTATAAGTGGTTGATCCTGAACCTGGGAACAGCCTTCCTCGCAGCATCTGTGGTTGCATTTTTCCAGAAGACGATAGCAGCCTATGTTCTTCTGGCTGCATATATGCCGATAATAGCCGGGATGGGAGGGAATGCGGCTACGCAAACTTTAGCGGTGATGGTCAGAGGTCTCACGTTAGGGGAGATAAGACCAAAGGTCATTAAGAAGGTCATCCTAAACGAAATCGTTTCAGCCGGGATAAACGGTATCCTTATAGGTCTCCTCACAGCGTCTGTGGCTATATTAATAAATCAGAGCCCGTTGCTCGGCCTTATAGTAGCGCTTTCACTTCTCATAAACCTTCTGGTAGCAGGGTTTTTCGGAAGCATTGTGCCGCTTATAATGAAAAAACTGGGTAAGGATCCTGCCTCCTCGGCAACGATCTTTATAACAACAGCAACAGACGTTTTCGGCTTTCTTGCAATCTTGGGCTTGGCTACCTTGATCCTTTAATCAACGTCCCTTATCCCTTCTGGGGTCACCCTGAAAACGGCTTCACCTTCTGGCAGGCAGGGTGAATCTATAAGC
>QMZZ01000097.1 GCA_003663445.1 Candidatus Aenigmatarchaeota archaeon
AAATCCAGGGATGGGACATTTCAGAAAGATGCGTCCAGGACGCGAGAAAAAATGCAGAGGAAGCCGGACTCGAGCTCAAGTTCAGCCGGAGGGATGCCACTCAGGAAAGAATAGAAGCAGATCTCGTGGTGACAGACCTGCCTTTCGGTGTTAGAACCCCTGGAAGGAACCTACCAGAGCTTTACAGAAAGTTTCTTGAAAATCTCAGGCAGGGGAGCTGGGAAACGGCTGTTTTGCTCACCGCCAGGCCCCAGCTTTTAGATGGTTACCATGAAAAAATCTGGGTTAGGTATGGCGATTTGGATGCCTGGATTTGCATTTATAAAAATAAATAAAAAAGGGAATTTATTCAACCGAGATGTTCCAGTCCACCTGAGGTTCTTCGAGTTCTTCTGCCAAACTCTGCGTTTCGTTCAGGAGAGCCTCGATAGCTTCTGCCTCCTCAGGAGAAAGCAGTTCTGCCGAAACATTTCCAGCAGTCACGTTGCTGGGAGCTGTCACGTTTCCCGGAGTTATGCTGGGGGCTGAAGGAGGTTGTTGCTGGACACAGCCGGAAAGCCACACAGCCAGAAGCAGGATGCCTGCAAGAAAGACGGCCTTTTTCATCCTGCCAGGACCTCCTTTATTTCTTTCACCAACTGCTTAAATTGCTGGAATGCCTGAACAAGGTATTGGTGGGCTTCCCGGATGAAATCTCGGCCTTCCCTGAAAAGCTGATTGGCCTCCTCCAAGGTGGTTATGTTCTCGAACTTTTCCTTTGCTGCTTCGTATTTCTCTTTTGCCAGATCGAGCTTCTCGTTCAGATCATCCAGCAAAGCTTCAAGCTCGCTCGTGTTCGTTCCATTCGCCTTCAGCTCTTCGATCTTTGCCTCAGCCCTTTCCGTCAGGTTCTCAATCTTCTGGATTAACCAGTTGATTTTTACTGAAAGTATCTTTCCGACATGCCTCTTTACGGCAACCCTGTGATTTTGCCAGTAATTCCTGATCTTATGAGTTATGTTTGATATCTCTGAGAGGTTCGCCTGTGGGATCTCCTGAGTCCTGTTTCTGAGCCATTCGATTCTCAGCTGAAGCTCTGAGATGATGGCTGACCTCTGCTCCTCTGTCAAAGCAGTGGTGGCGTTTACTTTCGCTATGACCTTTTCAAGATAGGTTATGGTTATATTAATCCCTGCTCCTGCCACCTTTCTTGCCCATTCAAGCGCTTCCTCCCTGTTAGTTTCATTTTTTATCTGCTGGTAGGTTTCTCTTGCCTGAAGCCATTTCTGCCTTACTTCTTGGTAAAAGTTGCTGGCATTCAGGTATTTCTGCTTTATCTCCTGGTATTTCTGCTGGATCGCTTCTCCGAGCTCCCTCAGGCTGAAGGCAGAAGCCGAACCGAGGAAGCTCAGGAGGAACACCCCGGTGATTACCAGGGCTAAAAGCTCTCTGCGCATACTTTATTTTTTCTTCTTTTTCCCTTTTATTTCTATTGAGGCCTTTAGTGCCTGAAGAAGATCTTGGGTCGGTTTTATCTTTTCCGGTTTTTCCGCCTTTATCTCCATACCTGCAGCTTTCTCTTCCACGAGCTTTTCAACAGCCTCCTTATATCTGTCCTTAAATTCCTCAAGCTTCAAGCTCTTTCCGGAAAGCTTTGCGACCAGAGCCTGAGCAAGCTTTATTTCTGCTTCTTTCAGGTGAACGAGCTTTTTCAGTTCCTCCAAACTGTTTATATCCCTGACTTCTGAAGCATAGTGAAGGTCTGTCATCACCAAGCCCTTCTTATAAGGTCTTATGAGCACGAGATGCTCCTTATCCCTCATCACAACCCTCCCTATTGCCACCTTTCCTGTCAGCTGAAGTACCTCCTTAAAAAGGCTGTAAGCCCTTTCAGCCCCCTTGTCCGGGACCAGGTAATAGCTTTTAGCCATATAAATCGGATCGATGTCTGTCAGGTCAACGAATTTTATTATCTCGATTCGGTGGGTTGTCTCGAGCTTTATCGTCGCAAGCTCTTCCTCACTTATCGGTATATACTTGTTCTTTGCTATCTCATAACCACGGATCACTTCTTCCCACGGGACTTCCCTTTTACATTTCTCGCACCATCTTTTGTATTTCAGGGGAGTCTTGCACTTTCCGCAAAGAAGCTTGAAAGCAATTGCCCTCTCTTCTGTAGCCGTATACACCTTGACAGGGATGTTGACCAGGCCAAAAGAAATATTGGTCTTCAGGATAGCCCTCGGCATGCTTTAAAATTGGCTTTTGGATATAAAAATCTAAAAGAGCCGGAGCTGATAAGGGACTTCAAGCTCTTCTCTTATCTTTTTGATCGATTCCTCCAGTTCATCCGTTACTTTTGCGGTTCTTATTTCCTCGCATATCACGATCCCCTGGTCCATTAATTCCTTCCATTCTTCGTAAAGCGGTTTCAAGTTTCTCTTGGCCAAAACAAAGGCTAGAGCCTGCTGAGACGAATAAGCACGAACATAATGAACCAGCTTCTCCATCCTTCCCTGATACCTCTCTGAATCTGGCAGGATCACTTTATACAATTTCCTTTCTTTCATAATTAATTAGTGGTAAAAAGATTTAAATATGTTCTCTCGTGATAAGCCCGGCAAGCAGGCCCGATCCTGCCTTTCTCGCCACAAGCCCTGCGAGAACCCCTGTTAGAAGGGGTCCGAGAATTGGGAGAAAGCTGAGAACGGGATAAAGTAAGAATACCACCAGAAGGGCTGCAAGGAATGCCATATTAAGTTTTAAGCTTAAGGTTTAAAAGCTATCGGCTCCCTGTC
>QMZZ01000098.1 GCA_003663445.1 Candidatus Aenigmatarchaeota archaeon
AAAAAGTATCTCGGAAAACCTGTCGTGATCCTTCGGCTGATATAGCCAAGAGAAAGCGCAAAAATCAGAAAGATAGAAATCGTTGTTGCAAGAGCTGCACCTTGGATACCCCAGAGCTGAACAAAAAACCAGTTTAGAACCGCATTAACGCATGCGGCAAAGATCACAAACTTCATGACGACTTTCGGCCTTCCGATACCTATCAAATAGGAATCTGTAAGCTGTTTTAGGCCCATGAACAAGGCTGCGAATGCAAGAATCCTAAAGGCCTGGGCCCCGGCCAGATATTCCGGACCGAAAAGTATCTCCATAATCGGTTCGGCCAGAACGAAACCGGCAAGAGAAGTTGGAAGAAGCAAGTAAACGGCATATTTCAAAGATCTTCTTAAAGTCTCTTTAAGCCTTGCATCAGCTTTGGCAGAGAGCTCTGAAAAAAAAGGCATGATTGCCGTGGCCAAGGAGGAGATAGCCAAAGCCAAAACCCATTGAACAGGAAGGGCGGCATTATAGTAGCCGACCCATTCCTTTGAAAGAAAGTAACCGATAAAGAAGGTATCTGTCGAGCCAAGAAACGTGCTTGCAAACATGGTTATGAAAACCGAAAAGCCGAAGGTTAGGAGTAATTTCGCAACTTCTGGTTTGAAGGAAAAAAAGAATTTTTTCAATCTTGTATAAAGATAAAATCCGAAACAGAAACACAGAAAGTATCCTAAAAATATCGAAACGATTGCTCCGAAAACACCGTATCCCAGGAAAAGCAGGGCGAGGGTGAAAAGAAATCTTGAGAGTCTTTCACTAATGCTGCATAAAGACGAAAGATCCATTCTTTTAAATCCCCTAAGTATTCCAGCAGTTATGCTAGCTAGAAGCATAAAAGGGATGATAAAGGCAGCTAAGGAAAAGTAGAAGGTCTGAACACCAAAAAGATTGGAGAGTGGAAAGGCGAGAAAATAGAAAAGAATGAAAGATAGAAAACCAAATCCGGCTGCTGCAAAAAGCCCTGTTGGATAAAACGCTGAGATATCCTTTCCTTTAGCGCGATATTCTGCTATAAGCTTGGTTAGAGCTGTTGTCATGCCGAAATTGAAAAAGGTGAAGCCGAATCCCAGGATCATGTAAACAAGTGAAAGGATGCCATAATCAGCAGGACCCAGCCATCTTGCTGTGAAGATGCGATAAAAAAACGAGATTATATAGCTGACGAGCATTCCCAGGAATATCCATCCTGCACCCTTTCCTATCTGAACAGCCAAACCCTCTTCCATAATTTATATTAATTCGAGAAAAGAAAATTATGGAGGTTTTGGTAACAGGTGGGGCAGGATTTATAGGATCGAACCTGGTCGAAAAGCTGGCCAAAAGGCACGAGGTTGCCGTTTTTGATACCTTCCATACAGGTAAAAAGGAAAACCTTAGGGGGATCAAGTGCAGAATCCTGAAAAGGCCGGAGGCAGTGAGGCCGAAAATAATATTTCATTTGGGTATGCCATCATCATCACCGATGTATAGGGAGAATAGGTACAAGCTTTTGGAATGTCTTGAGGTAAGCATCAGGGTTTTCGAGCTTGCGAGAAAGACCGACAGCAAGATAGTTTATGCATCGACATCAAGCCTCTATAACGGGAATAAACCGCCCTTTAAGGAAGACATGCCTGTCATTCCAACGGATTTCTATACCGAAGGTAGATACTGGGTAGAAAGGCTTGCAAAGGTATATGACAGCCTTTATGGCTTGAGATCTGTCGGGTTGAGGCTTTTTTCTGTTTACGGCCCAAGGGATGCAAGAAAGGGAAGGTATGCGAATATAATCACGCAGTTCGCCCTTGAAATCATGAGAGGGAGGAGACCTGTTATCTATGGAAACGGTAGGCAGACAAGGGATTTCATCCATGTTGAGGATGTCGTGAGAGCCTTTATCCTGGCTTCCAAATACCCGAAAACAGACATATTCAATGTGGGAACCGGTGAAGAACACAGCTTTAATGATGTGGTCAGGCTTCTGAACAGGCTTTTAGGGAAGAATATAAAGCCCGTCTATAAACCGAATCCTATCAGGAATTATGTTAAAAGAACCTTGGCAGATATGAGGAAGGCGAGAAGATTGCTCGGATTCAAAGCAAGATACGGCTTTGAGGATGGGATCAAAAGATATCTTGAGTGGCTAAAGAAGAATTTGAATACCTAAAGGCAAAAATAAAGATGAGGGGTATAACCCTGATCTCCCTGACGATCTTCCTTCTCCTAAGCATCTCGGTAATAGCGATTTTATGGTATTCGGCCCTTCCTCTTGTCAAAAAACTTGAGGCTGCTACCTTGACTCAGCAAGCAAAGGGGATTCTGGCCAAGCTCGACTCGGTGATTCAGGAGGTGGCTCAGGAAGGAAAGGGATCGAGAAGGATACTCTGGGTCGACCTGAAAGGAGGGAAGCTCGAGCTCAATTCGAGCCGTGACAGCATCTACTGGCTTTTCCAAACACCTGCCCAGCTCATATCACCCAGGACCGCCCTGGATTTCGGAAATCTGAGGTTTGGAAACAATCTCGAGTGCCGGGCCTATCAAACTGAATATAGAAAAAAGCCTGTATGGGTCCTTGAAAATGAGCATCTTAAGGTTTTCATCCTTAGGACAGGAAATGAGAGCCATCAAGAATCTATAAACACGTCCGAGCTTCTGCTTGCTGTTTACCAAAAGGATCTCGATGAATGGTTAAATGGAAGTTTTGAGGTGATG
>QMZZ01000099.1 GCA_003663445.1 Candidatus Aenigmatarchaeota archaeon
CATTTCAGTCGAGAAGATCTCCAGAAGCTGAAGGGTTCTGGAGTCCTTGTTCAGGAAACGGAAAGACCCAGAGATTTCGGGATTGTTGAAATTCAGGATGGGAGGCTCAAGCGGATTCAGGAAAAGCCTGAAAAACCAAAATCCAACCTTGCAAATACAGGGTGCTATCTTCTGGATGAAGAGATTTTCGGGATAATCCGAAAGCTGAAAAAGAGTCCGAGGGGGGAGTATGAGCTTCCCTCAGCAATAAACCGGCTTGCTGAAAGACAGGATCTTCGGGTTGTAAAAGCCAAGGAATGGATTCCGGTAACATATCCCTGGGATCTGCTCAAGCTCAATCAGGTCTTGCTCGAAAAGATGGAAAAGAGGATTTACGGAAAGGTGGAAAAGAATGCTGTTATCCAGGGGAAGGTATGGCTGGGGAAAAACAGCATTATAAGGGCAGGGAGCTATATTCAGGGTCCTGTTTTCATCGGTGATAACTGCATAATAGGGCCAAACAGCTTTTTAAGACCCTATACCTGCCTGGGGAATGGATGCAGGGTGGGGAATGCCGTTGAGATAAAGAACAGCTTGATAGGCAGAAACAGCTTTATAAGCCATCTTAGTTATGTGGGAGATTCTGTTCTGGGAGATAGGGTGAACTTTGGGGCAGGAAGCATAACAGCAAACCTCAGACATGATGAAAAGAATATAAGGGTCAGGATCAAGGGAAAGCTGATAGATACAGGATTGAGAAAGTTCGGTGCGGTTGTAGCAGATAAAGCAAAGCTTGGGATCGGAACACTTATCTATCCTGGAAGGCGGATCTGGCCAGGGGTTTGGACAAAACCAGGAGAGATAGTGAGAAAGGATTTAAAGCAGACAAGGAAAAAATAAATATGGATTTTAGCGGTATCATGAACCTGGCTGCAAGCGGTTCTGTTTCTTACTGGATCAGTCTCGGAATAAATCTAATCCTCTCCACCCTTGTCGGAGGGATTTTGGTCGTGATTCTAACCTATCTGCTCGCAAGGGAGGCCAGCCGGCTTGGTAATGCTTTTCTTATGGTTCTTATCATAAACCTCATAAACCTTTTCGGTATCCTGGGATTCCTTGCACCCTCAAGCTTTTTCCTCGGTATGCTTCTTCCGGTGCTTGTATGGATTTTTTTGGTCAAGGTCTTTCTGGGAGCGACCTGGACCCATAGCCTTATAATAGGCATTCTGGGTTGGCTTCTTTCTATCTTCTTGGTCCCGTGGATAACGAGCCTTATCCTGCCTTTGATTCCTCTATAAGAATTCGGCAAGGCGGAAGCTTGGATGCGGCGATTTTTAAGGCCCTTTTCCCTGCCTCAAGATTTTCGGGTGATACCCTTACCTCCATTATCTTCTGGCCTTCCCTTACCTGCGCGGCTGTTCCGATCGGATTGCCGAAAGCCAGCCTCATCCCTGTCTGGAACCTGTCTGCACCTGCTCCAGTAGCTATCGGATTTTCCCTCAGAACGTGATGAGGATAGGGGATCACCCTCAGGAAATAGTTAGTCTTCCCGAGCTTGTCCAGAACCTTGGTGGCAGCAACCCTTGCGGCTTCAAGGGCGTTATGCCTTATCTGAAGCGATTTCCTGGATATTAACCAGAGTTTGAGTCCGAAATCCTGATCAGGTCCTGTCTGAAAGCGGTGGATTTTAGGATCAGGAACACCCTTGACATAGCTTTTTCTGGGTTTGGATTTAGACTTTCGCGTATAGGGTCTCTCCAGCTTCCGATAGCATCTCGCCGGTCTTAGGGCCATAAATCATTTTTGGTCAGTTTTATTAAAAGTTTTTCCGTCGGCATGTATCCTTGATTGAAGAACCGAATCCTGCTCGTGATATTTCGCATCCGGTTTTTTATCATAGGGTACCTCTGCGGGTGATGTTAGCTTGAAAAGGAGGAGCTTGCATATCCTCATACCAGGATAGATAGTTACGGGCATCTTCCCAAGGTTGGAAATCTCAAGAACCAGCCTCCCTGAAAAGCCAGGGTCTATCCAGCCAGAAGTTATATGTGCTGTCACCCCGAGCCTGCCAAGGGATGACCTGCCATCGACGTATCCTGCAAGGTCTGCGGGTAGTTTTATCCTTTCACGGGTTATTCCGAGAACGAACTCCCCTGGATGAAGGGTAAAGGGTTTCCCTTGGGTATCGAGCACCTCTGTATACTCTTTCGGATTCCTTGCATCTATATACGGCTCTTGAAGGTGCTTGAAGATCCTGAACTCCGATCCTAAAGAGAGGTCTACACAAGCCGGCTGGATTTGGTCAGGATCTAAAGGATCGATCTCAAGCTTCCCTGATTTCAAAAGCTTCCTTATCTCGTGATCTGGCAGGATCATTTTTTCTTAAGAGCCCCCACAGGACAGAACGCTACACACTTACCGCATTTTATACATTTTTCAGGATCTATCTCAATCCCGTGTTCTGTCAGCCTTATTGCTAGCTGAGGGCAAACAGAGACACACCCGCCGCATCTAAGGCACCTGGACTTATCTACAACAGGCATAAAAATAAAAAGAAAATAAAAAATAAAAACCCTACTTCTGGTAGAGGGTGTAGACACCCCAAAGGACGCCTACCAGGAGCAGGATCCAGGCAATCACTGAAAACAGTGTTTCAAGGCCAGAAACTACTTGTGCCCCTGCAACAGCCAATAGACTTGATCCAGCAGCGAGCAGTGCCAGAAGGCCTGCCCCTGCGA
>QMZZ01000100.1 GCA_003663445.1 Candidatus Aenigmatarchaeota archaeon
ATACCGGGATATATAACTGAAGAAATTACACAGAAAGGGAAAAAACTCAAAATCAGAAATCTGAATCTTCCTGAAAATCTTTTTTCTGAATTGGAAAAAATTGCTGAAAGAAAAAATTTTTCAAAATACTTATATGTTACAGGGAAAAATTTCAGTTACCATTATGGCTCGTGCCTTGATCTTCCAAAAATAAACGCTAAAAACTTTAAAAGTTTCGTCCCGTTTTTCGTGAAATATATAGAAGCTGTTTATGCGAGTAAGATAGATTATAAAATTAATTTTGATAAAAAATATTTAGAATTGTTTTCTCGAGACTATATCATCTGCCGAAAAAACGGCCTCGGTTACCTTTTCTCCACCGGCGGGATAGCCGGGATATGGGCTTATGCCTGTCAGGATCCGACCATCGAAGCAGTCCAGCCCAAATGCCAGGGCAGAGGAGATCCGGAATGCGAGGTGATAGCTGCACCCTATAAAGAGTTGGTGAAAATGGGTTATAAGCCGATGAGGTGCAGGAAGCTGGAAACCCTTGAGCTGGACAGAACTTATCAGGAGCTGAACCAGATCAGACCGGCAAAATGGGCGAAAAACAGCCTTAAGTCGCTGATCGACTCGGGTTTCTTCAAGTACAGTCACGGTCAGGTCACCTATAAAGGAGAAAGATTCTTCCTTTGTGAGGCGAGTTTCATGTACATCCTGGAAAGGGAACTGAAAAAGGTCAGGGGTGGGCTCGATATTCTTTGGGACTGCTCCTTCGATTTCGGTAAAAGGCTGGCTGAACTGGCTGGAAGGCAGGACCCGAACAAGTTCACAGCCGATTTCTTCCCTGCCCTGGGTTTCGGAGATATCCTGGCGCTGAAGAAGGGAAAAAGATATGAGATTTACATCAGGTGCTTCCCGTGGACGAAGTGGGCAAAGGAGATCGATTTCAGGATGGTTAGAGGCTGGCTTTCAGGTTTGTATTCCGGAATGCTGGAAAAGGAGATAACCTTCAGGTTAAAGAAAAAAGGAGTAACAGAAGGTAGTTTTAATCTATTGCTGGTCTCATAATCAGCTTCCGACCTTTATCCCTTTCTTCCCTATTTCGAGAGAATGCCTTCCTCCGTCTATTTTTGTTTTCCTCATCTTCACGACCCTGATAGTTCTTTCCAGTCTCTCGCCCACAACCTCTGCTTCAAGCGAGATTATGCCGTCGCACGAAAACTCGGCAGCTCTATCGCTTTCCAGGCCTTCTGAAATGAGGATGCTCGTCACCCCGAGCTTCCTTATCTCGTTGATGAAAGTGTCAGTAAGCACCCTGAAAAGGCCGGGAGAGGGCCTTGTGGAAAGAAGGGCTTCCAAATCTTTAAATACCTGTCCTCTAGGACCCGTTATTTTCGGGCTCGTAACGGTTGCGTAAGAGGTAAACACGGACAGGGAATCGAGAACGAACCTTTTAGCCTTATTTCTTTCTATTTCCCTGACTATTCTTTCGTACACATACCCTATTCCGTCTTTCGGATCGAGATAAAGGAGGGAGAATTTTTTCGGCTTCCATCCGAACTGGGATGCCTGTTCTAAAAGGCTTTCTTTTGATTGGTTCAGAGAGACAAAAACTGCAGGATCTTTTGAAAGGATGCAGAACTGAAGACCGAAGATCGTTTTTCCCACCCCAGAATCGCCTTTCAGAAGGATGCACGAACCTGCGGGAAAGCCGCCCTGAACGAGCCTGTCAAAACCGGGTATGCCCGATTTCACCCTCATATTTAATTTTCTTCCCAAATTTAATAATGAAAATCCTGATAACATCTTCTGGTAAAAGCCTTGATTCACCTGTCAGCTTCATTTTCGACCGGGCCCTTTACTTCGTTATCCTTAACAGGGAGGTCAGGTTCATCACTAACCTGGCTGTCAGGGGCAGGGAGAGCTCGAGGGAGACCCTTGAGATAGTTAGAGAGGAGAATGTCGATGTCGTGATAACAGGAGGGATCAAACCCGAGGACTTCCACTTCCTGCTAAAACACGGCATAACAGCTTATCAGGCAGTTCCGGGATCTGTGAAGCACAATCTCGAGCTTTACCGTCAGGGGAAGCTCAAGCCGTTAAAACCGGTTTGAAATCCCCATCACGGTTCGGGATGAAATCCCTTATCCTGTACTCGATCCAGCGACCCCTGTCCTTGTAAAGATCTATCTCGACAAGACAGCTTAAAGCCTGCCTTCCCCTTTTCCCTCCGAAAACCAGATTTCCCATCCCGTAAACCAGGAGCTTTCTCACCTTCCCGCCCGACCTCCAGAAATACTCTGGCTGCTTGCAATGGGAATGGCATCCTATTACGATGTCGGCCCCGGATTCGAAAAGAAGCCTTGAGATCTCTGTTTGCCTTGAATTTACCTCTGGACCGAAAGGGGGTCCCCAGTGCATGAAGACGATCTTGAAATCGGCCCTGGCCTCCTCCAGGTTCTTCCTGAAGCACTGAAGCCTTCGGCTCTTCCCGTATCCGGATTTTTCAGGGATCCCGGCAACCCCCAGCTTCCCTCTTTCAGCCACCATCCATTCGGGATCCAGGATGTCAGTCAAACCTGAAAGGTAGATCCTAATTCCGTTCAGGTCTAGCTCGAGCCCTTGATAGGCATCCTCGCCCTTTCCGACACCAAGATAGGGAAGATCGAGAAGCTCGAGCGTATACCTGAGGCCTGTTTCTCCGTCAAAGTCATAGAT
>QMZZ01000101.1 GCA_003663445.1 Candidatus Aenigmatarchaeota archaeon
CCTGCTTCTTAGCTTTCTTCAGCTTGCCTGGATACTCTGGCTGAACTTTAGCTTAACATCCAAAATAGCCGGGACAGTCGGGGTCAGGGTCCTCCAACCCTGCTCGATCAGGCTTTCCGAGGGATGGAACCTAATTTCGCTCTGTATGAAGCCGGATAACCTCTCGATTTCGGCTATCCTGGAGGATGTAGATTACCGCTATGTCCTGAGATGGAACCGAAGCAGGCAGGAATTCGATATCTACTCCCCGAGATCGAGCCAGAACCCGTTCACTGAATGGGACCCCAATGAAAGCTACTTCATCTACTACCGCAATCAGACAGGCTGGTTGGAGGTGGCTGGAGAGGAGTTCGGAGATCTTGAGATACCGCTTCTGGTCGGCTGGAATGCTCCCTCCTATCCCTATCTTTTCTCAACGAACATCTCCCGCTACCTCTCAGGCCTGGATTATCGCTATCTCATGAAATGGAATACCAGCCAACAGGCCTGGACCATTTTTTCTCCTAGAGCCGCAGTCAAACCTTTCTGGCTGATTTATAGAGGGGAGGGGCAATTCTTGTTGATGAGGTCGGATGGTGTTCTAAAGTATAATAAAAGTTTGCTTCAATCTTAAAGATGAGATACCTGCTTCTCCTCCTGCTTCTGCTTCCGGTTTCGAAGGCTGCCATCTATCTCGGGACCTGTGAAGGATGGGTTTTCGATCAAGCAGGAAACCCGGTGGCAGGAGCAGAGGTGAACGTGACCGTCCTGAACTGTCAGGAAGGTTGCTTCCAGCAAACCCGAACAGATTCTGGAGGATACTATGTCGTGGCAAACCTGAACCTTCCGGCAGGAGGAGAGGTGAGGGTGGATGCGAGAAAGGACGGGGCAATAGGGAGCAACACAGGGACAGCCGATAGCTATCAGGCTGCTGAGGTGAATGTGAGCATCTGTCAGGCCCCGCCCAAACCCCAGCTCCAACCAGTCCAGGACACACATAACGGAAGCCTGATCGTCCTGAACTGGACATCTGAACAGGCAGCTGAACTCTACGATGTGCTGAGGGTCCAGCAGGTCGAGTATATAAACGTGAGCCCATCCTGGCTTCTCCATGATCTCGACTTCGGTTCCTATACCTGGGCTGTAAAAACGTGCAATGGCTCCTGCTGCTCTCCCTGGGCTTCTGATTCCTTTACCGTCTATAACAATCCCCCGCCCAAACCCCAGCTCCAACCAGTCCAGGACACGAGCAATAACTCGGTATGGCTTAACTGGACAGAATCAAAGGATCCGGACGGAGACCCTGTTTACCACAACCTGAAATTTGACGGAAGGATAGAAGCCAATGTCAGCCCTCCTGTTCTTAAGGAAGGCCTTTCCTTCGGTCAGCATACCTGGGCTGTTCAGGCATGCGATCCCTGGGTATGCTCTGGATGGTCTGAGGACAGCTTCCATGTCATCAACCGTCCACCTAGCCCCCCGGTCCTGAAAGATCAGGGTCCGACCTCTTCTTCTCAGGTCGTGCTTGAATGGACATCCGGTCAGGATCCCGAAGGTGACCAGACCTATGATGAGTACTGGTTCAACGGAAGTCTGAAATCACCCGCATCACCCCCTCAGATAGAGAAAGGCCTTCTGGATTTCTGGTTTTATGAATGGAGGGTCAGGACCTGTGACATTCACGGAGCATGCTCTCCCTGGGTTTCTGACACCTTCATTAAATATGTCTGTGTTTGTCCTCCCTGTCCGCCCTGCAGGCCCTCAGGGGATGGTGGAGGCGTATGCCCTCCCTGTCCAAAACCCTGTGAGGAAAATTGGGTCTGTGAGCCCTGGGGCCCCTGTCTCGAACCCGGTATCCAGTTCAGGGAATGTATAGACCTCAACCAGTGCAACACCACTTGCAAGAAACCGCCCGAATGGCGAAGGTGTCAGCCTCCTGAAAAGCTCGAAGTAAAGCCCGCAGAGGTTGGATGGTGGATGATCCTTTTGGTGCTCTTCGGTATCTTCAGTCTGGTCCTGCTGACGGTCATGCTGTACCTGGTGCTGAAAAGATAAGAAGCTGAAGGAAAAAAGGATTTATGATAGCTCTCGGGATCGAGTCAACTGCCCATACCTTCGGCGCCGGTATCTTTGACGGAAAGCGGATTCTGGCAGAGGTCAGGTCCGTTTACAGGCCTGAAAAGGGATGGGGCATAGTCCCTTTAGAGGCTGCAAAACATCACAGGCAGGTATGCCAAGAGGTCGTGGATAAAGCTCTTTCCCAGGCAGGGTTGAAGCTGTCGGATATAGATCTTTTAGCATTCTCAAGAGGTCCTGGCCTGCCCCTCTGTCTCCAAGCCGGATATGAATGGGTGAGGAAGCAAAAGCCAGAGAAAATCGGCGTGAATCACTGTATAGCCCATCTTGAGATAGCAAGGTGGCTTACCGGCTTTTCGGACCCTGTCTGTGTTTACGTTTCTGGAGCAAACACCCAGATCGTTTCCTGGGTTTCGGGCAAGTATCGCGTCTTTGGAGAGACGCAGGACATCGGGATAGGAAACGCTTTGGATAAATTTGGAAGGGAGGCAGGCCTATCCTTTCCAGCAGGACCTGAGATAGAAAAGCTGGCAAAGAAAGGGAAATGGGTAGAGCTGCCCTATACGGTCAAGGGCATGGACCTTAGCTTCTCCGGAATCCTTTCTCAGGCGAAAAGGCTTTTGGGAAAGGAAGGA
>QMZZ01000102.1 GCA_003663445.1 Candidatus Aenigmatarchaeota archaeon
GGAAAGGGCTGACAGGGAGCTTTTGGAAGCGATAGAGCAGCTGGAAAGCCAGGGAAAGGAGCTTTTCGATCTCATTTTCAGCAAGTTGAAAAGAAACGGAAGAGTGAAGCTTATGCCTCAACTTTATGAGAAGTTCTGGCAAGAATGCCGGAAGAAAGCCGAAGAACTTGAGAAGCAGCTTGAAAGGACCGTAAAGCTTTTCAAAAAGCGGGACGTTCTCTGCAATCTCAAGCCGCTTTCCCTTCAGAAGACCCTGGAACTGTTTGAGCGGAAATGGTCAGAATAGGAACCTGTGGCTGGTCTTACCTGAATGCCAAAGAATATTTCGGTGATTGGAAAAAGCTTTTCAGGACCAAGCTTCAAGCTTATGTCAAGCTTTTCGATTTGGTTGAGGTGAACTCTACTTTTTATGCCCTACCAAAGCTCTCCACAGCAGAAAAGTGGAGGAAGGAAGCGGATGAGATCAGGCCAGGGTTCGAGTTTACGGTTAAGGTTTCTCAGCTAATAACTCACAAGAACCCGTTCGGCCCTCAAGCACTGCAGGCTTTCGAAAAAACCAAGGAAATAGCAAAAGCCC
This sequence comes from Candidatus Aenigmatarchaeota archaeon, assembly GCA_003663445.1. GTDB lineage: Archaea > Aenigmatarchaeota > Aenigmatarchaeia > QMZP01 > QMZP01 > QMZZ01. Next base: position 578 of record QMZZ01000102.1, read on the forward strand.
TTAAAGCTAAAATCTTGCTTTTCCAGTCTCCTGCCAGCTTTAGACCGACCCGAGAAAACCTGGAGCTTGCAGAGAGTTTTTTCGAAAAAATAGACAGGGAAAGCTTTATTCTGGTCTGGGAGGTGAGATGGCAGAAGGAGTGGACGGAAAAGCTTGTGAAAAAACTGTTTTCCAAGCTTCGGCTAAATCAATGTGTCGACCCCTTCAGGCAGGAATGCTTTTATGCCAAAGACCTGCTCTATTTCAGGCTTCACGGCTTCGGAAAGCCCACCATGTATAACTATACCTATTCGAAAAAAGAGCTCAAGGAACTTGCCGAAAAGGTGAAAAAGTTCAAAAAGCCGGTTTATGTCCTTTTCAACAATGTCGACTGCTATAAAAACGCGCTGGAATTCGAAAAGCTGTTAAGCTGATTTCTTCTTTTCTGGAATGTCTCCCACAAGCTCGAAAGCGCCTGTTCCGATCGGGATGACCTGATTAGTCATGATGTTTTCAATCGTCCCTTTCATGAGATCTATCTCGCCCTTTGCCGCTGCATTTATCAAATGCTTTTTGGTTTCCTCGAAGGAGGCCCTGACCAAAACCGAAGCTTTTTGACCCGCCACTCCATACCTGCCAATAGCCCTTATTTTCCCTGAAACCGTCATCAAGTCAGCCAAAAGCATGATGTAACGAACATCAACGAAAAGTCCCTGCTCCTCCATCGTGTACTGGGTTTGCTTCAGGATAGCATTCCTTGCCGCTTCTATTCCCAGAACATCCTGAATTTCGAAGATATTATTCGAAACGGTTCTTGTCGGATCAACGCCTTCGATTTCCATAACCTTCCTGAGGTTCGAGCCCAGAGTATGGATGACCCATTCTTCACCCTCTTTTACAACAACCGCTTGGGTGACTCCCTTGATCCCCTTGATGTGATGATCCAAAAGATTGCTTTTGAGCCTGTAAAGGCTGAGCATGTCCTCTTTCTTGCTTCTCGCTATCACAAAATCCCTTCTGACCTCGATTTCGGCATTTCTCAGTTTAAGCAGCTTTGGAAGTTCCTTGGGATCTATCTCCAGCTCCCGCATCTTCTGAAGGTCTAGCTTGCATTTGACAGAAAGCTCGCTGATATCAACCTCTGTAGAAACGGCTATTTCCCTTAACCTGACTTCCTTGATCCTTTCTGCCAGTTTCTTTATCTTTTCAGGGCTTTGGTATTCGGGTTTGGCATAAACTATCATCATCGGTGTTTCCGGCTCTTTTTTTGCATCGAAAATTTCCAAAAGCCTGGGAAGACCCAGAGTCACCTGTATACCGGCTGTACCTGCAAAGTGATAAGTCCTCATCGTCATCTGGGTAGCTGGCTCTGAAAGCGACTGGGCAGTGACCACACCTATGGCTTCTTCAGGTTCGTAGACACTCTTCCTGTAAAGCTCCTCAACTTTCTTTCTGATCTCTTTTTGCTTTTCTTCAGGTATCTTGTTCTTGCTGAAGTAATCCTGAAGTTCCTTCTCGATCCTTGGCGGTAAGTTCTCGATCATACCAAAATCCTCCAATTCAGCTCACCCCAATCCGATCGTGTAGGATCTATTCCGTCCTCTCCGGCCACGAACTGGATTATTTCTCCAACCGAATTCCTGACGGTCCTGTCATAGCAGACCCTCAAGTCCTGAAGAGCGTTCACAAGCCTCCTTTGCATATACCCTGATTTTCTCGTCCTCAAGGACTTATCCATAAGCCCTTCCCTTCCGTTCATGATATTCCAGAAAAGTTCGAACGGCGTCAAGCCCTGCTTAAAGCCGTTTGCAACGAAACCGTGGGCTATCGGGGAAAGGTCTCCGGGTTTGAAGTGAGAAAGTGTTCTGGCCGTATAGCCCCGTGTTATCCTCTTTCCGAGAATCGTTTCCTGACCAACGACGGCTGCCATTTGGGTGATGTTTATCATAGAACCCTTTGCTCCGCATCTGGCCATGATCACCATGTCATTCTCGGGCATCACCCCACCCACCATTTCCGAAACCTTGCTCAAACATTCCGAAAGCCTGTTGAGAATCTGGGTTTCGAGAGATTCCTCATAAGTCTGTCCTGGGAGAACC
>QMZZ01000103.1 GCA_003663445.1 Candidatus Aenigmatarchaeota archaeon
AGTGGACAGGGCTCATCCTTCTCCTCTATTTTTTGATGACACAGATACCTGTATGGGGGATCCTCCCGACATCCTTCGAGAGGTTCAGGGTTTTCGAGATCCTTTTGGGTTCTTCTTTTGGCTCCCTGATGACCTTGGGTATAGGTCCTATCGTGACAGCGAGCATCATCCTTCAGCTTTTGGTCGGCTCTAAGGTTATCCCATGGGACCTGAAAACAGAAGAGGGAAGGGTACTCTTCAACGGAACCCAGAAGCTTCTCGCATTCCTTTTCTGCTTTGTCGAGGCCGGGGCTTTCGTTTTTATGGGAGCGATTCCGGCCCTGCCTGGTCTGGAGGCTGCTGTATGGCTCCAGCTCGCAGCCGGTGGCATTCTTGTGGTCTTTATGGACGAGCTTATCCAGAAATGGGGTTTCGGATCAGGGGTCAGCCTCTTCATAGTAGCAGGGGTTTCGAGGAGGATCCTGATAAGGGCTCTGAATCCACTAACATCCTCCGGTGCCCTTCCTGGTCTTGAACCGCCTGCAGGTGTGATACCCTTTGCAATAACAGCCCTCGCATCCGGAGAACTCTTGCAGGCAGGGCTTGCCCTCATCCCCCTTCTGGCAACGATCATCGTTTTCCTTCTGGTCATCTACACTAATGCGATAAAAGTTGAGATCCCGCTCGCATTTTCAGCCATTTCAGGATTCGGGAGGAGGTGGCCCCTGAAGTTTTTCTATACATCGAACATACCTGTTATCCTGGTTGCTGCCCTTCTGGCAAACCTGAGGCTCATGGCAAGGATCCTGGCTGATAAAGGCATAGGAATTCTCGGGACTTTTGATGCCGAGGGAAGGATAACAGGCGGTCTTGTCTATTTCCTCACACCTCCCAGCTCCCCGTCGATTTCAGGATTCATCATCTCGATGAGCATTTTCGCGCTGATAGGGGCTTTATTGAGCTATAAGCTAAAGAAAGGTGGGATAAGGCTGGTGATAGGTCTGGGTGTTCTGGGTGGTTTGGTGTGGTGGCTGGCAACCTGGTTTTCAGGCCTGACATCCCTTGCTGTTGTTCCTGCTACCGATATCGTGAGGATCCTTACATACCTTGCTTTTATGATGATTGGCTGTGTTATCTTTTCTGTTTTCTGGGTCGCAACCTCTGGTATGGACCCGAGGTCTGTCGCTGAACAAATAGAAGCGATAGGGATGCAGATACCGGGCTATCGCAGGGATGTAAGGATAATCGAGGCTGTCCTGAAGAGGTACATACCCGGTCTTGCTGTCATTGGCGGGGCAGCTGTCGGTTTTCTAGCTGCTTTCGCGGACCTGACAGGTGCTCTGGGAACAGGAACGGGTATCCTTCTGGCAACGATGATTATCTACAGTCTTTATGAAGAGCTTGCAACCCAGCACCTTGAAGACATGCATCCGGCACTCAGGAGGTTTATAGAGTAATGGCAAAGCTCATCCTGCTCTCAGGGGCGGACGAGGTCGTCAAGTGGAGTTTGGAGACCTCAAAAAAGCTCCTTCCTCCATTCATCTTTCTCGATTTCGCATTTGAACCCAAACCGAAAAACTTTTCAGAGCTCGTGGAGTTTAGGGATAAAGCCGAAAGCAAGGTCATAAAGGCTGTAAGACCCAGACTGAAGCGTGACGTGAATGTGATCCTGGCAATCGATCCCTTCCTGAAGACGGATATTGCAACGATCCCTCTCCTGACAGAAAGATTTTTCAGGAATCTAAAGCCGGATCTGCTGGTGAGGATGGGGGAAGAAAGAGGAGAGGCGGGTTTTGCCCTGGCTCACGGGATCGCGTTCAGGCAGATCATGCTTAAAAAGGGAGTGGCAAAAAAAGCTCTGAAGGAGCTTTCAGACCTGCTTAAAGTTGCGCTATGTTAGGGCTTACCCTAGCTATCCTGGCGATTGCTTTTGCGATCTCCCTAGCTTATAGGCTTCTGGTCAATCCCGAGGAGGTAAGGGCTGTAAGGGAGAAGATTCAGCATTATAGAAAGGAGGCCGATAGGGCAAGGAAGGCAGGGGATGAAAAAAAGGCAGAAAGGTTTCTGAATGAGATGCTCAAGGAAAGCCAAAAGCAGTTCAGGCTGAGCTTCAAGCCGATGATGATCTCTGCCCTGATATTCTTCCTGGCAATACCCTGGATATCATCCTCTTGGAAAGAGCTCGTAATTTATCTTCCGCTTCCCCTACCCTTTGTCGGAAATCAGCTAAACTGGTTTGGATGGTACATCCTGCTCATTATACCTGCAATGCAGATATTCAGGAAGCTCCTGGGTGTAGAATAAAAAATTTAAAAACAAAATATTTTTATCCCGGGGTAGCTCAACTGGCAGAGCATGCGGCTGTAGTCTGCTGATAGATGATGATTGGAGACCGCAGGGTTGGGAGTTCGAGTCTCCCCCCCGGGATTTATTCCAAAACTGCCTGATTCGAGAAGACAGAAACGTTTTTCTTTCCTTTCTCAAAATTCAGCTTTGCTGGAAGCAGCTTCACCATCGCTGCAAGAGGGGATTTTATTTTATAGCTTATAATCCTCACCTCCCTGGAAGCCAGGTTCCCGAGATTCCAGATAAGTTCTGTTCCCTTTTCTCCCTTTTTCACAACCGGCTTCAGGCTTCCTGAATCGATAAGATGTGTGAGTG
>QMZZ01000104.1 GCA_003663445.1 Candidatus Aenigmatarchaeota archaeon
AGAGAAGATTTTGTACAAACCATCTAACAATTGTGTCCTTTATCATATTACCAGCATACCCAATAATGCGAGAAGAGCGATTACTAAATATTCTCCATCAGCTAAAACATCAGTCAAAAACTTTATATCGCTTTTTTCAATTTGTTGAATATAAAGTTGTGTATAGATAAAAACTATAGCTATAAAGTATGAAACAATCGGCAAAATGCCGAATATCGCTGGAACGATTATTATTAATGATGCTAAAAAATTAATAAGAGTTAAAATTTTTTTCGTTGTCCTTATACCGAAAACTATAGGAATTGTTTTAATTTTCGCTATTGTATCACCTTTAATGTCTCTTATATCAAAAGTAATCGTATTACCTAAAACTTTTAAAAAAATAAAAAAGAAAACAAAAACAGCCGAAAATTTTACATTTACTCCAAAATATAAGAAAGGCAAAAATGTTACAAAAAATGCCCATGCAAAAGCAACAGTACAATTTTTTATTAAAAAAATTTCCTTTAATCTTGAAAAATTAAACCAAGAAGGTATCCATTTAACACTATATAGAATAACAAATAAGGCAGGTAGAAAAATGAAAATCCCTGTCAAAAAGTTTTTTAGAAACCCGAGAATAAAAGCCAATATATAACAAATTATACACACAACTTTTAGATATCTATAATAATTTTGAATAAAACGCACTCTTCTCGGATGTGAAATTTTATCTTCTTTTATATCTGTTTTGCGATTTATGTTGTAAGCTGAAAACGATACTAAAAACAAGATTAATAACAATTCGTAAACTATCGGCAGTTCTAAAAGTAGCAAGACGGTAAACATCATTGCTATGCCAACCAAACCTACAAATAGAGAGCTATGAATAATATAGTCCAAAACTTTATTCATAGTAAATTTTAGTCGCTTTTCTTTTTAAACAAAAGTTATAGTAAAAAAAGAACTGAAAGCACATGTAAATCTCATATCTCTTTCCCTTCTTCAGCGCCAGGCTTGTTCGGTCCTTTTACCTTTAAGAAAAATCCTCGCAAACCCTTTCCAGTTTAAACACAGAATTTTATTTTCCCCACCAAATTTTAAATATGCGAAAATTCCTCATCCTGATCGTGCTGGTTCTGGTTTTCGGCTGCATCATTCAACCTCATTTTGAGCAAGAGGAAAACGAAACCGAGATTATAAAAGGGCTTGATATCCAGCCTCATGATAAGGAAGGTCCGAGGGTTGCCAAGGAAAGCGGTGCGAACTGGGTCGGGATAATTTATCCCCTTGAGGTTGATTGGGATACCGGGGAAATCTTCGAACCTGAATGGGGAAGGCTTGAGCTGGTTAGGGAAAGGATAAGGGATGCAAAACGGCTCGGCCTGAAGGTCCTGCTTCAGGTCTATCCTGAATATTATATAAAGGGTGCACCTCCCGGCTTTTCGCATTCGGTCGAGCTTGAACACGGGCCTTTTAAGGATCAGGAGGGGTTCCTGAGGAATGCTACAGAAAAGGTTCTCGAGATCGCTCAGTTTGCAGAGGAGGAAGGAGTGGACATGCTTTCGCCCTGGTGCGAGATGAACATATTCGTGGGCTGGGGAAATTCGAAAAGATGGGCTCAGGAAATCCTGCCGAAGATAAGAGAGGTGTATTCCGGGATGATAGCGCCTCCGAAGGGGGAGATCACCTGGAGCAAATACGGGCTTGAGGATGAGGGAAACCTGAGTTACTGGAACTTTTCGGGTTATGACTGGGTTTGGGCTGATGTTTTCGATAACGATTACCACACCGACGGACTTGATGGGTCTTCAAAAAGTTATGAGGATTACCGCAGGTATATAAGGAAGCTCCTCGAATATCTCGAAAAGCTAAAAAACGAATCAGGGGCTAGAGGTATCATCCTCGGATCAGAGATAGGTCTTCCTGAGCAGTTTTTGGCCGAGGAGGTCAAACACGGTGAAAAGCTTGAGGATGTTGTCGAAAGGGTCTGGAAGATCCTTTTCGAGGAAACCTACCAGAAGGTTGACGGATATTTCTTCTATCCGTGGAGGGGGGAGCAGCACCTCGCAACCAATGTGAGCTTTCTGGCAAACTTCAGCTGGCTTGTGAAAGAGCTGTTCACCCAGGAACCCAGGATCGAGATCTCAGGCCCAAAGTCGGTTCGGGTCGGGGATGAGGTAAAGTTCAGGATAGCCTTCGGTGAAAGACCTGTCAGAGCAAGGGTCAGGTTTGCAGGTGAGGAGAGGATTGCTGATGAGAACGGAGAGGTCGTTTTCAGGCCTGAAAAGTGCGGGTCTTTCAAGATTATCGCGAAAAAGGACGGTTTCAGACCCGGATCGAGGCTTTTAATCGTCTATCCGAAAGGGAAGAATTTTGAGATAAGAGCTATAAGGTTTCATCCTGAACACTGCAACTGCTTCCCCTACAGGTACAGGCTTGCCGGAGCGAATTATATCTCTCTGAAGGCTTACTATCTAAACGATGAGGAGGGAAATGTCTATCCGTCGATAGGACCTTTTGAATCCGGATGGCCGGCGGTCCCGCAGGAGGTTCAGTTCGAAAGCCTTGCTCAGGATATAAGCTATTTCAGGGACTGGGGGATCCAGACGATCCTTGAGGCATCGGTTTCTCCCAATGCTGACTATATCAGGCCCC
>QMZZ01000105.1 GCA_003663445.1 Candidatus Aenigmatarchaeota archaeon
CTCCTAAGCATCTCGGTAATAGCGATTCTCTGGTATTCGGCCCTTCCTCTTGTCAAAAAACTTGAGGCTGCTACCTTGACTCAGCAAGCAAAGGGGATTCTGGCCAAGCTCGACTCGGTGATCCAGGAGGTGGCTCAGGAAGGAAAGGGATCGAGAAGGATACTCTGGATCGACCTGAAAGGAGGGAAGCTCGAGCTCAATTCGAGCCGCGACAGCATCTACTGGCTTTTCCAAACACCTGCCCAGCTCATATCACCCAGGACCGCCCTGGATTTCGGAAATCTAAGGTTTGGAAACAATCTCGGATGCCGGGCCTATCAAGCTGAATATGGAAAAAAGCCTGTATGGGTCCTTGAAAATGAGCATCTTAAGGTTTTCATCCTTAGGACAGGAAATGAGAGTCATCAAGAATCTATAAACACGTCCGAGCTTCTGCTTGCTGTTTACCAAAAGGATCTCGATGAATGGTTAAATGGAAGTTTTGAGGTGATGGTGAATGATGATCCGGAAACGGCTTTAGGTAAAGGATGGACCGAAATCAGCCAGACAGGGGAGGACCTGCCATATGTAAAAGTAAGAGCGCATATACATAATGATATAAGCTATTGGGTAGATTTCATCCTTGAATCAGGAGCTGACTTCCTGATCCTGGAGGGAGGATTGGAATGAGAGGCGTATCGCCTATAGTGGCATTCGTGATCCTGGTAGTGCTTATATTCAGTATAGCGACCTTTGTCGTTCCGTGGGCTCTGAATCTTGCAAGGGAAACCGCGATCCAGACGCAGAACCGCACAGAGGGGATGCTCGAATGTCAAGATGCAGCCTACAGCTTTGATCCTGAATGGGGTGTTCATGGAATTAAATGGGACTTTGGTGTGAACGATACACTTGAAGCAAAGATCGTTAACAGCGGTCTTGTGAGCCTTTGGGGTTTTTCTTTTGAGATAGAAATCGAGCAGGATGGTGAGATTTCGATAAAGCATTTCGGCTCTTCAGGTTTCACCCAGGATAGACCATTAAAGCCCGGAGAGTCAGGGATAATAAGGGCAAATCTTACGGAAGACGTGAATGGAACCCTGAAAAGCGTGAAGGTTCTTAACTCGAGATGCCCGCAGGTATGGATATCTCAGAGCATTTAAATCCCAGAAACGAAAAATAAAATATGAACCTTGAGGGAAGAGTTAAGGTTTTGAGGGAAACTGTTGACGAGCTGAAAAACCTCCAGCTTATAAACAAGCTAGATATAAAGAATCTTAAAGCAGAGATAAAGAAGTTGCAGAAGGTTCAAACCGGATTCTCAAAAGACCTTATGAGGATATCAGCCCAGTTGGGCGAGTTCGAAAAGAAGCTCGAAGACCTGGGTGACAGGATTTCGGATTTTTCAGTCAGGCAAGTTCCTGAATACGTTTATGATATGGAAAGGATAGAGAAAAAACTTGCAAAACTTGAGGGAAAAACAAAACCCTTGGCCAGTAAACAGGTTCTCGAAAAGCTAAATAAGCTCGAGGAAAGGATTAAAAGAATTCAGGCTAAATCTGGAAAAGGGGTTGTAGAAAAGGTTCCGGAAGATCTTGTTAAAAGAATAGAAAGGCTAGAGAAAACAGTTAAAACACTTCAGCCCAAAGGATTTGAAAAGGTTGAAAAGAAACTCGAGGTCATAGAAAAGGTTCCGGCAGATCTTGTGAAAAAATTAGAAAGGCTTGAAAGAGAGGTTGCCGGGTTGAAGAGAGCCGAAACAAGGCTTGAAAAAAGGGTTGAAACAGGAGGGATAGAAAAGGTGATCAAGGAGCTTTCGAAGGGATTATGACGCTCGAAAGAGATATCCAGGCATTGAAGAGGGCGATCAAGGAGTTTATCCTGAAAACAGAAAAGGAAAGATTGGAAAAAATCAGGCAAGAGCTTTTGAGGCTTTCCAGGAGCCAGAGAGAGCTTTCGAAATGGGTGGCGGATATAAAGCAGAATAAGGAAAAGATAGCAGAGCTTGAGAATCTGCTGGTGAAACCCGAAGAAGTGAGAAGTCTGGAGCTCAAGCTCGGAAAGGAGATAGAGGACCTGAAAAAGCTGGTTTCAGGAAATTCGAGGAGATAGGTAGGTTGGGGGAGGAGGTTCAGAAGATTTCTTCAGCCCTTGCAGATGTACAGGGATGGATATCCAAAGGTGCTTTCAGAAGGGAGATAGAGGCATTAAGGGCAAGGGAGAGGATAGTCGAGACGAAGTTGAGGCAATTGGAACCTGTTCTCGAAAGACTTGATAACCTTGAAAGGGAGATCAAAAGGATAAGGGTCATAACACCCTTTATAATAGAATGATCTCCCAGGCAGCGAAGAAGGTTTTGAGAAAGTTTGTGCTATGTGATAATTGCTTGGGAAGATGTTTTTCCCAACTTCTAACAGGGCTCACAAATGCCGAAAGAGGGAGGATAATAAGAAGCTTTTTGGCTTTGGAATATGAAGCAAGAGAGTTCAGGATCAGGCCAGAGAATTTTTACGGTTTCAGGTTCAGGCATGGAAAGCGATTCAGGAAAAAGTAATGCGAGCTTTGTGGAGGACTTTTCGAAAGGTTGCCAAAAATCGCAAGGAGGATCAAAAAGAGAATGCAGAC
>QMZZ01000106.1 GCA_003663445.1 Candidatus Aenigmatarchaeota archaeon
CTTCTTTACACCGCATTCCTCGGCTTGATAGTTGCAGGTCTTTTTGCTTTCGGTGTTTTCTATGTTTTTTCGAGCCTTTACAAGCTTCAGTTAATCAGCGAGCAGGCAGATGAGGAAATAAACCTCATAACGGCTGAAAGGTTGGTGGACGCGTGTTTCAGGCAAGGCAAGGACTGGATCGATGAGGCGTTCTTGGAGGAGAATAAAGGCAAGGAGCTTAAGGAGATATGTCCGGATGCATGGGGTTATGCCTGGGTTCAGGACCTGGTGGCTGGTAAGGAATGGGTGTTTGACAAAAAGGGTGAGGAAGAAAGGGGCGTTTTTACTAACATAAAAACAGGGTCAGAGATCCATCCTGCAAAGCTGTGGCTCGGGTATGAGTAGGGGTCAGGTAACGCTTTTCTTCGGGCTCGTGTTGGCGATCGTGATAGCCCTGATGCTCATCCTGACAGGTGTGGTTTTCAGCCATCTGAAATGGAAGAGGGAGGTCTCGATCCAGCTTTACGTCGAATCGGTGGATGCCGGAGGGGAGCTTGCATCCCTTCTTTTATCTCAAACCCAGAAGCCCTTCATGCAGATTCTGGCGGAGAGGTTTGCTGAAGGAAGGCAGGAGAGCGAGATAGAAACAGTTAAAGAATATGCAGAATCCATCAAGCCGGGGTATAGTCTGATACTTTTCAGGGAAAGCGATATCCCGGGGATGCAGACGATTTTCGAATCCTTCGGTTCCCAGCCTTCAGCCGAAGAGATGCAGGTAAAGCTCTCGCCTCCTCTCAGGGGCGACTTCAAGGTGACATCCGGCTTTGGCGAAAAGAGAGGTTCAAAGGTCCACACAGGGGTAGATTTTGCTACTCCGATAGGAACCCCGGTTTATGCCGTGGCTGACGGTGAGGTGGTGAGGGTTGGCAGAGGATGTCAAAACGTCCCCTTAGAGTTTAACTGCTTGGAAGCGGATGAAGAAGAAAGGGAGGCAAAGGGTTGCAACTGCAATCAAAGGATGGGGAATTTTGTCGTTATCCAGCATAAAACTTTGCAGGGGATTTTCTATTCTTTCTATCTCCACCTTTCCGAAGTTGAGGTCGAGGTTGGGGATGAGGTGGCAGGCGGGTTTACTGAGATAGGCAAAACAGGCAACACGGGTCTTACAACAGGTCCCCATCTTCATTTCGAGCTAAGGACGGCTGCCTATCTGCAGGAGGGAACACCGATAGATCCGAGTCCTTATCTCGGGCTGGAAGGAGGAGGGCAGGTGACAGGAGCTAAATGGACAGCAGAGATACCCTTACCGGGTGCCAGGCCTGAAGGGTTTAAGGGGGTGGTCGGACTGGCATGAGAGGGGTTGCCCAAGAGTTGCTACTAATCATCATGATCGTTTTAGGTCTTGCTCTGCTGGGTCTGGCTTTCAGCTTCCACGGTCATATTGCCGGGCAGGAAAGGATGATTCAGGAAGAGACCCTAACGCTTCAAACAGCCCTGAAGCTGGCCAATGCCTATCTAGACAGCAGTCTGACCTTTGCTACTTATCAGGCATGCTATGATGTGCTGAAGGAGATGCCCGAAAATGAAGAAGAGCTGAAAGAGAAGCTGAAGCAGAGAATAGAGGAAAACCTGAATGTTTATACATCAGAGGATTACGTTTTCCTTGGCGGTTACAGGGTAAGCCTGCCTGAATACAAGATAGAGAAGATAGAGATTCAGCCGGATCTGATCTCGCTGGAGGCCAAACCGGCTTCAGAGGCTTTAAGCATAACCGCAGAGTACAGCATCCCGGGTCTCGTCTCGAAGGTCGTGACCCTGGAAAGGTCCGGGGACCTGAAGCAGGAGGTTGAAATAGAGTGCTTGAAGGTCTACCGGGAGGCAAAGGAAAAGGCAGGGGAAGAAGCTCAAAAGTGGGCTGCTGGCCTGCAGGAGCTCAAAAATAAGCTTGCCGGGTTAAAGCACATCCATGGCAAATACCAGCTCGAAACCCAGGAACCGAACAAGGCATGCCTGAGGGTTTTCGAGATCGAGAAGGTCAAGGCCGGAATAGAGGAGGGATGGCAGATAGAGGCAGATGTCCTTTCCGCCAGCGTAATGCCTGTAGATGGGCTTTATGAGGTGGATTGTCAATATGACATTGTAATAAAAGCCAAGAAAACCGTAACCATCCAGGGCCAGGAAACCTATCCTGTTTTCAACGGCGAAAAACTCGCTTTCGAACCCCTTACAGTCCTGTACAGCCAAGAGGTCGGGGAAAAGGTTTAAAAAACAAACCCTTAAAATAAAGATAAGTCAAAAAGACAAGGAGGTGCTTGAGATGGCAGAAGAGGCAAAGGGAAACGAGAACGTGATCTTGGTGGGTAAGAAGCCCACAATGGCATACGTCCTGGCAGCAATGACCCAGTTCACTGACGGCAAAACAGAAGTGCACATCAAGGCAAGAGGCAGGGCCATCAGCAGGGCAGTCGACGTGGCAGAAGTCCTTAAGAACAGGTTCGCCCAGGGCGTAAAGTGCGAAGTGAACATCGGAACAGAAGAAGTGAAGGGCAAGGACGACCAGACCCTCAGGGTCTCAACGATCGACATCATCCTCAGAAAGTAAAAGCAGCAGAAC
>QMZZ01000107.1 GCA_003663445.1 Candidatus Aenigmatarchaeota archaeon
CTTCAAAGAAAATTTTATATTTTCAACGCAAAAGCTCAAAAATCTTTCTATAAAATATAAGATTGAATGGGAAAAATTAAAGCCATCGTTTTGGCTGGGAGCTACTTGGATCAACCCTGGCCAGGATACGGCTACTATCCGGAAAATCTGAAGGAACTCGAAAAGTACAGCCAAAACGGTGTGGATATTAAATATGTTGCACTTTCCCAGAAAACGCTGTATTACTCTTCAAGCCTTAATGCTCTTGCATACTTTCTTTCAGAAAATCTTGGAGCTCAATTTAAGGAGCTTGAGATTTTAGGCATGTCTCCAGAGGAAAAGCAGGATCTTGAATATTTCATGTCTGAAAGGATATGGAAGAGTTCTGGAAGCTTCCGCCCAAGATCAAGGTCCTGGAGGCCTTGGGAGCAATAGCTGATGGAAGGGTTTCGGTAGAGAACAATAAAGCCAGGGTAAGCTCTTCGACCGGTGAAAAAAACTATACTGTCATCTTCCAACCACCTGACAGGATAAAATCTGATGATAACGGTTCTGTTTTCAAGGGATATCTCGGGTATCCTGCAATAGCTTTTCTGATGCTGAAAGGACTTCTGCCTTATGATGAGCAGTTGGCAGAAAAGTTAAAGGGCATACCCTGGAAAGAGCTCAATGAGAAATATAAGGATTACAGAAAGGTAGAATTCATAATCCTGAAGCAGAGGAGACTTGATCAGAAGCGGGTGGAGACATTCGAAAAAGAGGTCCTGCAGGGGATCAAGAGAAAATGGAAGAAACTAGCCTAAGAAGATGATTTCCAGCCCGTATTTTTCTTCAAGCTCCCTTGGCACATCACCCTCTACTATATAGTAAAACGATTTTCTTTCATCATCCCAGTCCCTTCCCCAAAGGCTGAGTTTGGCTTCCTCTAAAAACCGATTAACGGATTTTTCGTCTCCGTAAACCTTGAAGAGCATAAAAGATTTTAAAAACAATTTTTAAATTTTTGTGGGAAGCTTCCCACATGGACCTGACAGCTGACAGCTTGCTTGAGCTGATGGAAAAGTGGAACAAGTATCTCGAGAAGACATATAACGAAATTATTCGAAAATACGATCTCGACGAAGAATCAAAAAGGAAACTTAAAATCTACATTTTTTCTTCAAGAACCGGGGAAGAATTGGTTGATAACATCAAGGAATTCATTCAGGAATTGTAAGAGACATTTAAAACCAACCTCCTTTCAGAATCCCAAAGGAAAAGCGTGTCTCCCTCATTATTCCAAACAGCCCGACACCTGCCTTTCCGGTTCCAGTACAGCTTACCTGCCTTATTCTCTCCTGAACCCGAAAAAAGCGTCAGGTTTTCGCCTGGCTGGAGTGTGGCGGCAGGGAAAATAAATCTGTGGTTGGCTTCATCCGAGACCTCCCAGCCAGTAAGGTTGCACGGAAAGGGACAGAGGTTCCCGAAAACGACCCATTCACCGTTCGGATTTTTGCAGTCATCACCTTCAGCATTCCAGTGAAAATCCAGGATGAATATGCAATGGCTGCATGAGCCCTTGGAAAGGTTGCAGAGGTTTTTCCTGCTTTGGAGACATTCCTGCCATGCTTTCTCGATCCTTTCAGCATACTTCTGATTCGGAGGAATGATATAAGGGAATGCACAGCCCTGCCTTACCAGCTCCTCATTCACAAGCTTCCCTTCCAGCCACACCCATCTTAAGAGCCTCCCCCACCGATCCCTGTCCTCTTCATCGGCTTCAAGCCTGACAGTTCGGTTCAGCAGGAGCCCTTTCAGCATTTTCCGGCAGAGGTTCCAGAACTTTTGACCTTTTTCAGGAGCATTTATACCCAAAAGCCTTATCCTTTCTCCTGTCTCTGCCAGAACAGTATCCCCATCGATGACCTCGGTAATCCTGACCTCTTTGGGCTGGAGAATTTTTGCGGTAAAGCAACCAGAAAGCAGGACAAGGATCAAGAGCAAAACGTAAGGTCTCATTAAGTTTTTTAAATTTTTTTCTTTTCAAATAAAAATTGATGTACGAGTTTAAGGACCGGAAGCTTAATACAAGGCTGGTAAAAGAGCTGAAAGAGCGTTATCCTGATCCTGAGGAAAGATACGAAATACTCGGCAAATCGCTCTTTTATGCTTCCTATAAAACTTATCTTTCGGCTGAAAATTATCAGCTCGGAAGGATAGTCGACAAGGCACTCGAGATGAAGGAGTTTTCCTGTGTGATCGAAGGGCTCTTAAACGGAAAAATCAAGGAGATAGAGAGGACTTTGAAGAAAATAAAAATAGAAGAGATACCCGAAAGCGGTCTCAACCGAATACTTTTCGTGATTTCGACTTATTTCAAAAAATCCGACAGGCAGAGTTATGCTGATATAGGCGAATGCGTGGAAAGAGCGCTATCCTCAAAGAGGCTTCAGGATGTCGAGGAGTTCCAGAAATGGAGGATGGATTATGCGCTTGAAGACCAGAAGGACATAGCCAAGGACGAGTATAAAGCTAGATGCTTTTTGGAAGAGGAAAACGCGGTAAGAGGCAAGCTCATCGAAGGACTCTTCAAAAAATAACAATGTTATATTAGAAG
>QMZZ01000108.1 GCA_003663445.1 Candidatus Aenigmatarchaeota archaeon
GACCAGGCTCAGGCAGCTCGTCAAGCCGAGGATCCTTGCCCTCTCAGCCACCATAAGCAACTATCAGGAGCTTGCAGGATGGCTTGAAGCAAAAGCTGTCAAATCCGATTGGAGACCGGTAAAGCTCTATCGGGGTGTGTGCTTCGGTTATGAGGTTGAGTTCGAGCCAGGAAAGCATTTAGAGCTGGATGAAAGCCACCCTCCCTTACTCTCCCTGGTCCTCGACACGCTCGGGCTCGGAAAGCAGATCCTGATCTTCGTCTCGACACGCAAGTCGGCTGAGGCAACTGCTGAAAAGCTCGGAAAGACCCTGAAGCTCGGATCTCCAGAGCTGGAAGCCCTGGCAAAAAGGGTTGAGGGGGTCCTGGAGCATCCAACCAGGCAATGCAAGAGACTTTCAGCCTGCCTGAAGCTCGGAACAGCCTTTCATCATGCAGGTCTGGTTTCTGAACAGAGGAAGCTCATCGAGGACGCGTTCAGGTCAGGATTGCTGAAGGTAATGGTCGCAACACCAACCCTTGCTGCTGGAATAAACCTGCCAGCCTTCAGGGTCGTTATCCGGGACCTCAAACGGTTCAGCCACTATCACGGCCTTTCCTGGATACCTGTTCTCGAGATAGAGCAGATGATGGGAAGGGCTGGAAGACCCCAATATGATCCAGAAGGGCAGGCGATCCTGCTTGCTAAGGACAGGGCAGAGGCAAGGATAGCCTGGGAAAACTATATCCAGGGGGAACCGGAAAAGATAAGATCAAAGCTCGGGGTTGAACCTGTCCTGAGGACGCATCTCCTTGCCCTCATCGCTTCAAGGACCTGCAGGACTTGGGACGAACTTAAAAGCTTCTTCTCAGGGACATTTTATGCCTATCAGTATAAGGACCTTTCCCAGCTCGAAAACCTGCTGAAGAAGATCCTTAAGCTCCTGGAGGGTTTCGATTTTATTCAGCTAGATGATGGGATTTCGGCAACCAGGCTCGGGAAGAGGGTATCAGAGCTTTATATAGATCCCCTGACAGCAGACAGGCTTCTCAAGGGTCTTTCCAGACTTCAGCAAGCCCCTGATCTACCCTTACTTTTTCTGCTCTCTGATTGCCTCGAGCTCAAGCCAGGACTTCCGGTAAGGAAAAAGGATTTCAAGGAGATAGCCGAGCTTCAGGAAAGATATGCTGAATGGCTTCCTGAAATCCAGCCCTGGGACCTCGAATATGAGGACTTCTTGAGAAGCCTAAAGCTTGCCTGGATGTTTCATTCCTGGATCGAGGAGGCAGGTGAGGACAGCTTGCTTGAAAAGTTCGGGATAACCCCAGGAGAACTCAGGGCAAGGCTTGAGATAGCAGATTGGCTTTCTTATTCCGCTGCAGAGCTCGGACTTTTAAAGGGTCTCGAGACCAGGCAGATAAAGAAGCTCAGGGTAAGGCTTCAGTACGGCGTCAAGGAGGAGCTTCTACCCCTGGTCAAGCTCAAGGGAATAGGGAGGGTAAGGGCAAGAATGCTCTTTTCAGCCGGGATCAAAAGGCTCGCAGATCTTAAGAAAGCTCCGCTGGAAAGCCTTGAAAGGCTTTTGGGACCGAAGCTTGCCAGAGAGCTCAAGGCTCAGATAGAGTAGCCCATTTCTATCTTTCTGGGAACCCCTATTGCATCATTTATGCTTTCTGACCATTCCTTGTACATCCTCAAAAGCCTCGGCTCCTCTTCACCCCTTCCGATCTTTTCCAATTTCCTCAGTCCTAGCTTGTCCCTGAACCAATTGGTGATATAGATAGGTACACCAAGAGCCACGCTCATTCCGAGGAAGTAGAAGATCTGGTTCGCTGGGAACTTCCTTTTCCGGCCATTTTCCATTAAAGAGTATACATAGACATCCCTTCCCCACTGATCCTTTCCTACATGTTTTGGATTACCGTATTTGAAAACAAATCTCATGGAGTCTTTAACATATTCTCCTGTAATCCCTGTAAGCTCATCAAACCTGTCGAAAAACCTGTAAAATTTTGATGATCCGTAAAGGTCAAAATCAGGATCGTAAAGCTGTGGAAAGCTCAGTTTGACTATTTCCCCATCTTCAAACTCCTCCACCCTTCCATTCTCATCAAACTTTATCTGATTCACAGTAGTGAGAGGTTTACCAAAAACCTCCCTTTTCCTGAAAACTCCTCTTTCCTTTTTCGTGTACCTTCTGGGTACAACCAGACATTCATTTTTATCCACTATATAAACCAGTTCATCGAACTTGCCCTCGTCAACAGGTCCGTCAACGAATCCGTAAATTTTTGCTAAAAACGGGAAGTGATTCCTTAGCCAATCCTTCCCTGCATCAAGAGCACCCAGGCTAACATCATCCCAGAGTTCCCTTAGGTAGGTTTGGAAAGCGTTTTTCATGCCCATGCCTCACCTCCCACCAGGTACTTTTCCACCATCTCAACAACCTGCCTATACTTCCTCTTGACATCCTCGAAAGCTTCGGGAAGCCATTTCAGGTACTTGCTGACCCTTCTGCTGAACTCAGAGCCGTATTTAAGACCGAGACCGTGATAGATGATGCCCCAGA
>QMZZ01000109.1 GCA_003663445.1 Candidatus Aenigmatarchaeota archaeon
CTCCCATTCCTGTGAGCTTTTACCTTTCTTTTCCAACCTTTTCACCCTCACAGCAAAGCTCCTTGCCCCCTTCAATCGCTCGATGACTTTTTCCTCAAGCTCCCTTGCTTTTACCTTTTCTGCCGGAGAGAAGGAAGAAAGGCCAAAGGTCCTGCTGAAAACGGCTTTGTTACCTTCCTCAAGCAAAAACCTACTTCCTTCTATCTTAATCTTTACATGGCCTAATGCCCTTCTCAGGTTCTGGACGAGCAGGGTCTGAAAGCGCTTTCTGGTTCTCGGCGATTTCAGAACGAGCTGGGAAAGTCTCAGGATCCACATAATTTTAAATTGAAATCGATAAAAAAATATGAGGGAAAAGGTAGAGGCTCTGGTTTCTGAGGCGAAACGGGCTGCTGAACTGATTAAGGGCTCTGAAAAGATAAGGGTCATAAGTCATTACGATGCTGATGGTATAGCTTCAGGAGCCATCCTTGTTCAAGCACTTAAAAGGTTGGGGAAATCCTTCCATCTCACGTTTCTGAAACAGCTCAGGTCAGAATGGATCGAAGAGCTGAAGGCTGAGGAGAACGACCTTATAGTTTTTCTCGATCTTGGTTCGGGCTGCCTTCAGGCCATTTCAGGGCTTAAAACCCCAGTGATAGTAGCCGACCATCACCAGCCACAGGGTCAGGCCGAGGTCGTCCATCTGAATCCTGTTCTTTTTGGCATAAATGAAGACCTTTCAGGTTCAGGTGTTGCCTACCTGCTTGCAAGAGCACTCTCGCCCGAAAACCGAGATCTTTCTGATCTGGCAATCATAGGAGCGATAGGGGATTCCCAGCTGGGTTCTGTTGGGCCTGATTGGGGCCTTTTGGGGTTAAACAGAGAGATCCTGAAGGATGCCGTGGACGCGGGAAGAATAAAGGTGAAGAAGGGGCTGAGGTTTTGGGGAAGGACGACAAGACCCATTCACAAGGCTCTAGCCTATTCGATAGACCCATTCATCCCCGGGATTTCCGGATCGGAGTCAGGAGCCGTTCAGTTCCTTCAAGATATCGGGATACCCCTAAAGAATGACGGGGTTTGGAGGACCCTTGATTCTCTATCAGAGGCTGAACAGCAGAAGCTGGCAACAGAGATAATCAAGGAGAGGATAAGAGGAGGTGAGGCGAATCCTGAATGGATATTCGGCGATGTTTACGAGCTTCTCGACAAGCCGATAAAGGATGCGAACGAGTTTGCGACCCTGTTGAACGCATGTGGAAAGCAAAAGCTTGCCTGGCTCGGTCTCTGCTTTTGTTTGGGTATTCAGCCAGAGGATCCCATGTCGATCTTGGAGAGCTATAGAAGGGAGATAGGGAAAGCCCTAAACCTTATTATGGAAAAAAGACCGATCAAGGAAACGAAGAATGCAGTGTACATCCTGGCAGGAGATCTGGTTTCTGAGCACGTTATATCTAATGTCACGACGATCCTTTTCAGGTCATACTTCACCCAGAAACCCATTTTTTCACTGGTGAAGACCGAGGAGGGTGATCTAAAGGTTTCGGCAAGGGGGAATGGGATAAACCTCAAGGAAGTCCTGTCAGAAATAGCTTCTGCTGTCGGCGGTGAAGGGGGAGGTCATGAGCATGCAGCCGGGGCTGTCATACCGATGGAAAAGCAGGAAGCATTCATCCAGCTGATCGAGAACCGACTTCAAATTTTAAATGGTAAAAACCAAAATTTAGATGAGGTGAAAAATGGCGGAAGAAAAGAAAAAGTGGAAGGGAAAGGACTGGTACGTTATCTTGGCTGAAGAACCGTTTAAAGGCAAGGAGCTTGGAGAGATACCGGCAACCGATCCAAAGCAAATCCCCGGAAGGACCCTGGAGATAGGTGTAGACGAGCTTACAGGAAGGGAGGCAGACGCGCATATGAAGATAAAGTTCAAGGTAGAGAGGCTCGAGGATGGCAGGGGATTTGCAAAGCCGGTCGGGTTCTACCTGATGAGAGAATACCTAACGAGAGCTGTGAGGAAGAAAACGCAGAAGGTTGAGGCTATTCATGACCTGAAAAGTCAGGATGGTTTGCTCCTGCATATAAAAACCCAGCTCGTTTTTAATCGGAATGTTTATAAAAGCCTCCAGACCTCTGCAAGAAAAAAGGTCGGCGAGATCCTGGCTCAAGCAGAAAAGCAGCCCTTTTCGAAATTCCTTCTTGATGTCATTTCCGGTAGGATCCAGAAGCAGATAAAGAAGGAGTGCTCAAAAATATATCCTGTTAGGTTTGCCGAAATAGCGAAGATAGAGCTTAAAAAGGCTATACTTAAATAGGTTTTTCGACATTTATTAAAAATCATGAAGGAGAAAACCGAGATAATAAAGGAGCTGATGAGGAAGCCGGAGTTCATAAGAAACATAGGTATAGTCGCACATATCGATCACGGAAAAACGACCCTGACCGACAGCTTGCTAGCAGGGGCAGGGATGATATCCGAGGAACTGGCAGGAAAACAGCTTGCTATGGATTTCGTCGAGCAGGAAAGGGAAAGAGGGATAAC
>QMZZ01000110.1 GCA_003663445.1 Candidatus Aenigmatarchaeota archaeon
CAGATGTCTTGACTGGAGGCCATGGGTCCTCGAAATCCTTAAGCCAAAAAAGAGAACTTTGGATTTGAAGCAGATCCAGAGGGAGATAAACGGTTCTCGAAAAGTGAGGGTGAAGGGACTGAGGAAGGCAGGGAAGGCGGAGGTAAGGCAGGTGAAGCAGCTTCAGCCAGATAAAAGCTATCGGGTTCTGGTGGAGACAGAGGGAGAGATAAATGAGAAGATTTTGCAGAGGCTTAAGCGACTAAAAAATATTCAGCAGAGAACACCTCTCAGGGTTGCAAAAAGAAGGGCAGACCTTGTCAGGAGGAGAAAGGTGAAAGAGTTGAGATGGAAGCTGATAAGCAAAAGAAGGTTTGAGCTCGTTCTGAGGGCAGAGGCAGGTCTTTATATTAAGGAACTCGTGACAGGGGATGAAGGAAGGACGAACCCGTCTGTTTCGGGCTTGCTGGGGATGAAAGCAAAACCGCTTAAGCTTGATGTGATAAAGATATGGTTATAAATTATTAAGGGAAATTAGATTATGAGGACGACCAAGGGCTTTAGAGCAGAGACGAGGAGGAAGCTTAAGGCAGGCTTGAGGGAAAAGTTCAAACCAGAGCCCTTTTTGAGGCAGTTCGAACCCGGGGAAAAGGTTGTTATAGATCCCTATCCCCTGAGCCAGAAAGGTATGCCATGGCCCAAATTTAAAGGGATGGTTGGAGAGGTTCAGGAAAAGAGGGGGAGGGCGTATGTGGTTAAAATAAAAGTGGGAGGGAAAGAAAAATATATTATATCCAGACCAGAACATCTAAGGAGGTTATAGGATGGAAATAAAATCGGAAAAGCCTGTAACATGGGTTGAAGCTAAAAAGATAATGGAAAAGAAGGCAAAGGAAAGGGAACTCGGTTATGAGCAGAAGGCAGCTTTGGATTTTCTGAGGAAGTTTACCAAGCTTAAGGAAAAGGAAGCAAAGGAACTTGAAGCCGAACTGAAAAAGATCGAAAAGCTTTCTGAGGAGGAGAGGGTAAAGATCATAAACCTCTTGCCTGCAACCGAAGACGAGCTCAATTTAATCCTTGAAACAGAACTTCCTGAGGAGGACAAAAAAACCATCCTGAAGCTGGTAAAGGGCTTTATAAAATAGGATTCTAATTTTTAACTATGGAAAAGGAGATAAAAAAGGATGAGTGGGCAATCGTTCTCGACTTCCTAGCCCACGGTCATCCCGGGATGGACAGGGCACAGCCGGTTGCCTATGTAATCGGTGAGAGGTATTTCTCCCTTTTAGAGGTGATTCTGAGGGATGATGTGAAGGTGGTGATAGGGGAGAGGGTCTATATAGGTGATAAAAAACGAGAAAAGGTGAAGTATATAAGGAGGAAGGTAAAACCGGAAGAACTGACTGCTGCAGCCCGTGAAGAGCTTCCGAGGGTGATAGAACAGATTCTCGAGAAAAACCCCAAGATAATCCTCGACTTTTTCAACCGTTCAGGTCAGATAACGACAAGGATGCATCAGCTTGAGCTCCTGCCAGGTATAGGGAAGAAGCATCTTTGGGCGATAATAGAGGCAAGGAAGGAGAAGCCGTTTGAATCGATCGAGGATATAAAGAAAAGGGTATCCCTGCTCCCTGATCCTGTCAAGATGGTCGTGAGGAGGATTCTCGACGAGCTTGAGGACAAGGACAGGTATAGGGTTTTTGTCCCTCGTTTTGAGAAAAAGCATGCTGGTTGAGGATATAATGAACCGGGATGTGAAGACTATATCGAAAACGGAAAACATAAGGACAGCTGCCGAGCTCATGACAAAGTTCAGGATAGGGTCTCTTATCGTGACAGAGGATAACAGGGTTGTTGGGATCCTAACAGAAAGGGACATCCTGAAGGTCGTTGCGGAAAAGAAAAACCTTGAGGAGGTAAAGGTTGAAGATGCGATGACGAGAGAGGTAGTGGTCATTGAGCCAGATCTCGATATCCAGGATGCCGTTGATGTGATGGTCGAAAGGGGCATAAAAAAGCTTCCTGTGGTTAAGGGAAACCGCTTGCTCGGGATCGTAACAGCCACGGATATATGTGCTGCAGAGCCTAAGATCATAGCAACTCTTGCCAAGCTTATGCTGATGCCGGGCAGAAGAATGGCCGCAGGATAATGTTTTTGGCTCTGGTTTCTGGTGGCATAGATTCACCTGTCGCTGCAAAGCTTGCAGGAAAAAGGGAAAGGATCGAGCTTCTTCACTTCAACCTTTATCCCTATTACTGCCAGGGTGCTTTCGAGCTCGTGCTTCAAGCCCTGAAAAAGCTAGGTAAGTATGCCTGGATAGTTCCCTGGGGTGAGTTTCTGAGGGAGGCGATCAGAAGCAGGGGATACCAGTGCCTGATCTGCAGGGCAGGTATGTATTGGGTTGGGAGCAGGCTTGCGAAAAGATTGGGATGTCGCGGGCTTGTCACAGGAGAATCCCTCGGACAGAAGGCATCACAAACCCTTAAAAATCTCTGGGCAGTTTCTGGCTTTTCCTGCTTGCCTGTTTTAAGAC
>QMZZ01000111.1 GCA_003663445.1 Candidatus Aenigmatarchaeota archaeon
CGGAATAAAAGTGAACGATCCCGCCTGATTTGCAACAAGAAAAGGCGAGATCGAGATATTTCCAGGCATCCTTTGCCAGAGGCATGATTATCCGGTCGAACCTTCCCAATCTTGGGCATATTTCCCTCACATCTCCCTGAAGGGCTGTTATTTTTTCCTGAAGTCCGTTTATCCTGATATTTTCTTCAGCATACCTGTGTGCATCGGGATTGAGCTCAACAGCATATATCTTGACTTCGGGCTGTCTTTTTGCAATGGCAATAGGGTAGGGACAGATGCCTGAAAACATAACCAAGACCCTTTCCCCCGGCTTCACCTGCCTTGCGACTCTCTGCCTTTCAGTCGATTCCCTGGGCGAGTAATAAGCCTTTTTTGGATCTAGCTTGAGCAGAAATCCGTGCTCCCGGTGCAGGACCTCAGTATTAGGATCTCCTGCCAAAAGCCTGTATTCCTTCAGCCTGAAGGTGCCGTGGCGTTCTGAGAGTTTTTGCAAAACGGTTTTCACATTCCTGTGAAGCTGCATCAGGGCTTCGGCTATTATTTTTCCCTTCTTTTCCACTTCTGGCTGGAGCTCGAGGATGGCTACGGCCTTTTCCTTAGATCCTATTATATCGAAAGATGTCGGGACCTTTTCGAGCTCTTTCGGCTCGAGCCGGCTTTTCAGGAGATCCTTGAGTCTCATATTTATATTTCGGACAGGAATAATAGATATGGAGCTTTTAAAGAAGCTTGTGGAGGCACCGGCTTTTTCTGGAGGGGAGGAAAACGTAAGGAAGGTCATAGAGAGCGAGCTCAAACGGGTTGTTGACGAGGTGAGGACAGATAAAATAGGAAACCTTATTACCAGGAAGGGTTCAGGAAAACCGAGAATAATGCTGGTGGCGCATATGGATGAGATCGGATTTATGGTGAAACATATCGATGAAAAGGGATTCATAAGATTCGAGCCAGTTGGCGGATGGGACGAGAAGATTTTACCGGGGACCAAGGTAAGGGTCTATGGCTCGAGGGGTCCTGTTACTGGCGTGATAGGTTTCAAACCGGTGCATCTTCAGAGGAAAGAAGAGGAAAAGAAGCATGTGAAGCTCGAAGAGCTCTATATCGATGTTGGTGCTGATGACAGGAAAGGGGTCGAAAAGCTCGGCGTCTCCATAGGTGATTTTATCGGAATTTACGGCTCCTTTGACAAGCTGACCGAAAAAAGGATAACGGGATACGGTTTCGATAACCGCCTCGGCTGTAGAGTCCTGATCGAGGTTATGAGAAAGATCAGACCAAAGGGGACGGTTTATGGCGTTTTCTCTGTTCAGGAAGAAATAGGTCTTATAGGCGTGAGAGGTTCTGCTTTTGGGATAGATCCCGATGCGGTTCTCGGGATAGACACAACGATCGCGGGTGGCACCCCTGACCTGAAACCAGAAGATGTCACGGTTCAGCTCGGCAAGGGCCCTGCCCTGGTTATTAAAGACGAACTTTCGATAATAAATCCGAAGATAAGGAGATGGCTGATCTCGGCTGCAAAAAGAGCCAGGGTTCCCCTGCAGTACGAGGTTCTCAAAGGAGGGGCTACCGATTCTTCTATCACTCCGACGATAAGAGAAGGTATACCCTCCGGAGCGATAGCGATACCCACCCGATATATCCACACACCGGTAGAGCTTGCTGATTGGGGGGATGTTCAGAATACCATTAAACTGCTTCTCGAGGCTCTCAGGAACCCGCAGGTAAGCTGAACACGGCTATATCTCTATACTGCGGGCCTTTAGGGCTTAATCTGCTTTCCTTCAGCTTTACTTCCCTGACCTCAAACTCTCCCAGCTCGGTCTCGCTGAGGTCAGAAATAGCCTTTAAAAGCTCCTCTCTCCCCCTGCCTGACCTCACTCTTCCAAGGGTGAGGTGAAGGTTTTTCTCCCTTTCTTCAGGCCTGAAGCTCTTCAGCTCTTCCTCAAGCCTTTCCATAAGCTTTACAGCTTCCTGGCTTTTTCCCGAAATCCATATCACTCTCAAGAAGCTTTTCGAGCCGAAATACCCGACACCTTTAAGCTCCAGCTTGAAGGGGCTAAAGCCAGAAATGGCCCTTTTTACTGCAGCTTTCACCTCTTCAACCCTTTCTTCAGGCACCTCTCCGAGAAATTTCAGAGTGAAATGAAGATTTTGCGGCTCGACCCATTTTACATCTGCTTCTGCCTTCTTAAGCTTTCCTTGAATTTCTTCAACCTTCCTCTTAACTTCTTCCGGGATGTCCAAAGCGATGAAAAGTCTCATTTTTTATTTTGCCGGCTAAAAATTAATGAGTTTTCTGTTTAGCTTCTGAAATTATCAACTTCAGTGTAGAAATCATTTTTAATCTCTAATTTAATGAAAATTCATGGACTTCAGCTTCTTTGGCTGGTCGCAGAATCCCTTTACCCTGAACATCATCCCAGAGCTTTTCGTCGGTTATAGAAGCCAGCTCGAAAAAATCAGGCTTTCCCTGGAAAGGCAATCCAAGTTTACGCTTTTGCTC